>JAFTCX010000082.1 GCA_017454485.1 Clostridia bacterium
CACGGTTCTCTTTTCGTGCTTTCTCGATTTCCAATTTCTGTTCTTCATTCATACGATAACTTTGATATTTCATTTTCATCACCCGTAATAGTATAACACAGAAATATAGAAAAGTCCAGCCTTTATTGGTGAATAGTATTACATTGAAAATTTAATGGAAATGCAAGAATACGTTGTTGGATTTGGTTCAAGTAACAAATCATTTTGTTATTTGGTTGAAGTTGAGCTGAAAGAATTGGGAGATATTAGAGGAGCAAACTCTTCGAAATTTGGCCTTTGGTATGGAACAAACGGAAAGGACAAAAGAAGACAATACAGGGCAACTAAAAGAGCACCTTTTAACGGTGATGTTAATCATGCTTTCTCGGAAATAAAAAAAGCGTTGGCAAAGCTGATTAGGGAAACCCTGCAACTTCAAGAGTTTGAAGATTTGGAGTCCATTCTAAACGGAATGTTTAAATACAAGATTATGTATTTGTATAATCCTAAGATCATGCTCCCTTCATTTGTTTTAAAAGATTTACAATACTTTGAAAGAAAGCTTGAAATCACTGAGAGCAACTCTTATGAAGAGGCACAAAAGCTGCTTCTACATTTTAAAAAATCAAACTACCCTGACTTCTCAAATCACGAGTTCATGTTATTCCTATACAAGAAGTTTGGTAAATATCATGAAGCAGGAATTAAAGAGATTAACGAGAAGAGGGATTATGAATTAAACAAACGAATACGTGACCATAGAGACCCAAAGGATAAGTATACTACGACTGTTCGAGAAAGAGTCGGAGCTAAAAAACTTCCGAAGGAGTATATTATTATCCAAGGGATTATAAAATGGCACTTTATGCTTTAGCGAATGCCGAGCATAAATGTGAAAACAATATGGATCATTATTGCTTTCAGAGAAGAAACGGATTGCCGTATACAGAAGTCCATCACCTGATTCCATTGTGTTATTATGATGACTTTAAAAACTCTCTTGATGTTCCGGAAAACATTGTTTCTTTGTGCAGCAGTTGTCATAATGAGATTCATTATGGCTTGAATGCAGATGCAATTATTACCAAGCTTTATTATGAAAGAAAAGAGAAACTCAAAGAAGCGGGGATAGAGATTTCGCTTGAGAAATTATTAAAAATGTATGAAAGTATATTTAAAACGAAATAATACTTGCATTTGGTAATCATACAAAATTCAATGAAACCG
Source organism: Clostridia bacterium (assembly GCA_017454485.1). GTDB lineage: Bacteria > Bacillota > Clostridia > Oscillospirales > Acutalibacteraceae > UBA6857. The sequence continues at coordinate 1,207 of JAFTCX010000082.1, forward strand.
CTTGAACAAGTTTTTGTCACACGGTTTCAAAAGGAACAGAATTTCAAAACCCGATTTCTAACCGGAATTCGGGTTTGCACCTGTCTGGACATATGATGAATAATATGATATACTGCAACAAGAAAAACACCTGATGGAATCATTTGGAGGAAATACAAATGGCGGGTCATCTTCACATCAGCGAACACTGGTATGTTCCGGACGGTAACAGAAACATCGGAAAGCACTTCCAGCGCCTTCAACTGGCGCCCTACACCTACGAAACCGTGTTTGATGGAAATCCCGGCTGGCCGGGCGACCGTGAAGGCCGCGCCTTGCTGGCGTTTTTGTGCCATTACCATATCAGCGGGCGAAAAATCCCCTGCATGGAGCAAATGATGCGCGATCTTTCGATGCGGACAAATCCTTGCTTGTTTTTCGGCGACGTGCCTTCAGCTGACAACGCGAACGAACAGCAGCTTTCCGGCCACAACTGGTATATGCGGGCACTTTGTGATTATGCAATCACGTTTCAGGATCCGCTTGCGTACCGGGCATTGAAAAGTACGTTTGAAAATCTCTATCTGCCGGCACTGCCGCTGTATGACGATTATCCGCTGGAGCGGACTGCGGGCGAAGGCGGTGTGGATGGAAACATCTGCGGGAGAGCGCATGGATGGACACTTTCCACCGACGTCGGCTGCGCTTTTATGTGCGTGGATGGAGTTGCGCGATACTATGCTTTGACCGGAGACGAACGCGCCCGTGTCTTTTTGGAAAAAATAATCAGTGTTTTTCTGAATGCGGATATGGTCGCCCGCGGATTTCAAACGCACACTTCACTGACCTGTCTGCGCGGCATCCTGTCATTGTATGAAACGACGCGTCAGGAAAAGTATCTGCAGGCCGTACGGCAGGAATTTGACCGTTATCTGCGTTACGGGATGACGCTGACATATGAAAACTTCAACTGGTTCGGCAGAGAAGATGCTTGGACAGAGCCCTGCGCTGTTGTGGACAGCTTTCTGCTGGCGGTCGACCTTTACAAAATCACCGGTGAGCAGCAGTATCGTACGATTGCCCGGCGGATCTGGGCAAACGGCTTGCAGTTCTGTCAGCGTGATAACGGAGGCGCCGGCACGAACAAATGCGTAACCGAAAAACAGCCTGTGCTGCGGATCAGCGGCTATGAAGCGTCGCAGTGCTGTACCATGCGTTATGCGGAGGCTCTTTTGTGCTGGAGTAAAAACAGGGAGATGTTCACCTTTGATCCGTTTTCGCCGGTCGTGCTGGAATCTGACGGCAGGCGTTTTTCCGATGATCGCCTGGTTGTTCTGACCGGCGAAGAGATCCGGCCGATCTTTTCATGTAATACGGTTCCGAAGGAAAAACTCGAAACGCTGGAGCTCCAGGTGCTGTTCTGACTGCCCGGATGGGTTTTCGTCACATCGATACAACAACCGGTCACCCAATCGGGTGGCTGGTTGTTTTTTCATCTGAAGCAGACGCAAACTACAACACCAGGGCTACGCAGAGCCGTGAGCCGCGGCTATGAAAAGCGATCAGCAGGCAGCAGTCATCTGAAACGGAAGGCGCAGGTTCGATTTTGCACCTGTTTCGGCGGCATGCATCTTCCTTTCAAGACCCGCGCGGTCTTCAACGCCGTTCCCCGGTTCATCCGTCTTTTGGCTTTGCCGCAGAGAGCGGTACGCGTCGGGCGGGTCTATACACAATCTTTATAATTCCCCCGCTTTTATCATCGATTTTGCTTGACAAATTTTACCGCAAATGGCATAATAGAACCAACACTTTTGGGTGTCCCATCAAGTGAACATTCTTATTTACAAGGAGGAAAAAACATGAAAAACTTCAAAAGAATCGCAGCAATTCTTCTCGTTGCCCTGCTGGCCGTTGCTCTTGTTGCCTGCGGCGCAAAAACAAACACAGATGCCCCCGCTTCCGCCGACACCGGCAAAAAGTATGTCATTGCGTCCGACAACGCTTTTGCCCCCTTTGAGTATCTGGATACCGCTTCCAATACCTACGTCGGCATCGACATGGACGTGCTCGCAGCCATCGCCGAGGATCAGAAGTTCGAGTATGAAGTGCAGAATGTCGGCTTTGACGCTGCGCTGAATCAGGTCCAGTCCGATCAGGCTGACGCGGTGATCGCCGGCATGACCATCACCGAAGTACGCAAGGAAACCTTTGATTTCTCCGAGGGCTATTTTGATGCCGGTCAGATCCTTGTCGTTCCCACCGACAGTAAGATTCAGAGCCTTGAGGATCTCAGAGGCACCAACGTCGCTGTGAAGATCAGCACCCAGGGCGCCGATTACGCGCAGTCCATCGCTGATGAATACGGCTTTGAGATCACGACCTATGAAGATTCGCCCACCATGTATCAGGCTGTGGCGCAGGGTACGAACGCTGCCTGCTTCGAAGATGATCCCGTGGTCCGCTATTCCATCCAGTCGCAGAACCTCGATCTGAAGGTCGTCGGTGACGTGATCAACGCGAAGCCCTACGGTTTTGCCGTGAAGCGCGGCGAGAACGCGGAACTGATCGCAATGTTCAACGCCGGTCTGTCAAACATCAAGGCCAACGGCGTCTATGACGAGATCCTTGCGAAATACGGTTATTGATTCAAAAATCATGCAGGAACGCCCTTTCGGCGTTTCTGCTGTTTAAAAAGCGGCTTGTCTGCGCTGCAAATGCAGAGCGGACAGACAGAAGAAGGAAAGTCGGGTTGATGTATGGATTTTGCGAGAATGTTTGAAAGGGCCACGCCGCTGATTTTGTCGGGCTTTTGGCTGACGATCCGGATTTCGATCGTCGCGCTTTGCCTTGGCATGATTCTGGGACTGATCACGTGTTTGTTCCGGCTGTCAAAGCTGCGTGTCATGAAGTTTTTGGCCGGCGTGTATATTTGGATCATCCGCGGCACGCCGATGCTTGTGCAGGCGCTCATCATCCATTTCGGTATCCCGCAGATCGTGAACCTGATCCTCAAGGCGATGGCGGACGGCGGCGGTTATCAAAAATTCACGTTCACCGCGTTTGCGTCGGGCGTGATCACGCTGACACTGAACGCCGGCGCCTATCTGTCGGAGATTTTCCGCAGCGGCATTCAGGCGGTTCCCGTCGGACAGAGTGAAGCGGCACGCAGTCTCGGCATGACCGCGTTTGGCACAATGGGCAAGATCGTGTTGCCGCAGGCGTTCAAGATCGTCATTCCATCGCTGGTCAATCAGTTCATCATCACCATCAAGGATACCTCCATCCTTTCCATCATCGGTCTGGCGGAGCTGGTCAACAAGGCCAAGGTCTATGTCGGCTCCACTTATCAGTATATGGAAACATATCTGTTCGTTGCGGCCTGCTATCTCGTGTTTACCTCGCTGCTGATGCTGTTGTCGCGCTTTATTGAAAAGAAGCTGAAATACGCGAAAAAATAGGCGGAGTTCCTGTGTGGCAGGCGTGCTCCGGGAGAGGTTGGTTTGACATGAGAAAAGAACGTGCGGCGGCTGCGACCGTCGAACCCGGCGAAAAAAAGATCGTCATTTCCCATCTGAAAAAGTGCTTCGGCGACCATGAAGTGCTGACGGATATCAATCTGGAGGTGGACAACGGCGAGGTGGTCTGCATCATCGGTCCGTCCGGCAGCGGCAAATCCACGCTTTTGCGCTGCATCAACCGGCTGGAGGATCCGACCGGCGGCACGATCATCGTCGACGGCAACGATATCACTGATAAAAAGGCGAACATCAATAAGATTCGGGAAAACATCGGCATGGTGTTTCAGCAGTTCAATCTGTTCCACAACTACACGGTGCTGAAAAACATCACCCTTGCGCCGATCGACCGCAAAAAGGCAACCCACCAGCAGGCGCACGCGCGTGCGCTGGAATTGCTGGAGCGTGTGGGGCTTGCGGAAAAAGCCGCGTCTTATCCGGGCGAGCTTTCCGGCGGACAGCAGCAGCGCGTTGCAATTGCACGTGCGCTGGCGATGAACCCCGATATCATGCTGTTTGACGAGCCGACGAGCGCACTGGACCCGGAGATGGTGGGCGAAGTGCTTGCCGTGATGAAGGAGCTGGCGGCGGAGGGCATGACCATGGTGGTCGTGACGCATGAAATGGGCTTTGCCCGCGAGGTCTCCGACCGCGTTATCTTTATGGCGGACGGCGTGATCGTGGAGGAGGGCCCGCCGGCCCAGGTGTTCGACGCACCGCAAGAGGCGCGCACCAAGGACTTTTTGAACTGCGTTTTATAATGGATATGGATTTGAAAAAGGTCTCCCGATTTCGGAAGACCTTTGGTTTTTTTGAAATTATACCTGCGCGATGAGATGAAACGCGATCCCCGCTGCCGCGCCGATGGCGATGAACACAATCGGATGCACCTTTTTGAACACGCGCAGGAAAACGAAAACCACGGCCGCAAGCGCAAGCGCCCAGTAGTTGACGGCGGCAAAGAAGCTGCCGGTCGCGGCGAACACGTCGGTTTTGAACAGCGCAAGCTGCGCAACGGAAAGGCACGACACCGCGATCAGACCCGCCGAAGCGGCGCGCAGACCGTAGAACGCCCAATCGACATATTTGTTGCTTCTGAATTTCAGCAGCACGCGCGAGACGATCATAATGATGATGATCGCCGGTGCAACTTCGCCGAGCACCGCAATGATCGAACCCGGCAGACCGGCGGTCGTGTAACCGACATAGGTCGCCATGTTGATGCCCATCGGACCGGGTGTCGATTCGGAGACGGCCACAAGATCGGAAAGCTGCGCCGGGGTGAACCACTGTGTTTTTTCGCCCATCTCACGCAAAAACGGAAGGGTCGCAAGACCGCCGCCGACGGAGAACAATCCGACATAAAAGAAGCGCAAAAACAGTTCAAGCAGAAGGGGCACGGCGTTTCCCTCCCTTCAGCAAGATGCCGAGCACGCCGGCACAAAGCACAAACACGGCAGGGGAGACGTTTGTGAAAAACGCAAGCACCGCCACCGCAAGGAAGATCAGCACAGCGAATAAATCGGTCAGCGACTTTTTTCCGATTTGCAGCACTGCGTTGAAAACCAGCGCAACCACCGCGGGACGGATGCCGTCAAACGCCCATTGCACGGCAGGAACGTCCTGAAAACTTTGAATGCACGCGGCAATGACCGTGATGATGACCACAGACGGCGCAACCACGCCGAAGGTGGCCGCAATGCCGCCGGGCAAGCCTTTTTTCTTGCAGCCGATGAAGGTCGCGGTGTTCACGGCAATGATGCCGGGGGTACACTGGCCGATCGCGTAATAATCAAACAGCTCGTCCTGCGTTGCCCAGCCGCGTTTTTCAACAATCTCGCGCTGCATCATCGGCAGCATGGCAAGGCCGCCGCCGAAGGTGAAGCCGCCGATTTTTGCAAAGGCCAGAAAAAGCTGCAGCAGCATCTTCACGTTGGGAAGCCCCCTTTGTTAAATTGCCGGCGGCGCCATTCCGCCGCCGCCCGCCATCATTTGGGAAAGGAAGCCCTGCTTCTTTTTCTTCTTCGGCTTATACGGCGGGGGAGACTGCATCTTTTTCTTTGCCTTTTTGCCGGCAGAAGTTGCAAGAAAACGGTTGACCTCGATCACCGGCGGCGCCATCGTTTCACTCATATAATCCACACAGCGCGCAAGCAGAATCTGATCGTTGTTCAGCGCACCGAGAATGGTGACGGCAATTAAACTCTGCGTGTCGTTTGTGCCGTCCTCATAAATCTCGTTGAGCGTCTGGAACAGCTTTTTCATCGTTGCGGGACGGTTCTCGTTGATTGCGGCGATCACGCGCGGCGTGCCGTAATTTTCAAAGAATTCCTCCGCCAAAAATTCACCGTAGGCGGCAAGGTTTGCTTTGTAGGGTTCGCGCAGTTCGGGGAACACCAGGCACAGCTTGCTTGCGAGCGTGTTCGGATCATAAAACGAACCGGCTTTGACCGCCGCTTTGGAAACGGTCTGCGGCATCTTTTGATTTTGCTTTTTCTGCAAGGGCGCTTTTGTGCCAAAGCGGTTTTGGATCGTCTCGTTGATCTCGCCGGTGACATAGCGCACATCCTTGTCGTTCGCGTCTGCGGGCAGCAGCGACACCACAAGGCGCTTACCCGCGCTTTCCAGCGTCTCGGCGTCCTCGGCCGTATAGACCTCGACGCGCTCTGCCTTATATTTGATCTGCAGCGCACCCTTGTCCGATGTGTAGACAGCGGCGGCGTCTTCTTCGCCGATCTGCAGCTCGCCGCTCTGGGCAAAGCCGAGCTTTTGCAAAGATTCAGACAGCGCAGACAGCACTGTGGAAAATTTTTCAACCTGAACAGCCATGATTCAAATCTCCTTTAAATCAGAATATACTTTATCATTATAGCACAAGGAACGCCGTTTGTCATCCGAAAAGAAAAAATAATTGCATAAATTTCGGCATTTTTCAAAAAAACGCTTTCCTTTTTGCCCGCACCATGCTGTGATCCCGTCAAGGTTTGTGTATCCGAGCGAATCAGCGGGGACCTTTGCGCAAAAGGCTGCAACCAAAAACACAAAATCGTCAAATGTTTGAAATATCTGAAAATTTCCACAAAAAGGCTGGACTTTTTGTGAGTTTTCTTTTATAATAACAATGATACAGTGGGTATTGTGATACCTTTCCGATTTTTTTAAGGAGGAATGATCCATGAAAAAAATGAGAGCGATCCTTTCCGTTCTGCTTTGCTTGCTGATGCTGTGGGCGTGCTTTGCTCCTGCAACGGCTGCCGGCACGGCGAACGTCAATACAATCGCAAAATCCGCGCGTCAACTGAACGGCGACGATCCGCAGACCGTTGAACCGAACTGGGACGCGTTCTATGCGGCGATCGACGAGGTCTTCTTCACCGAAGCTTCATCCGTTGATGTGTCAAGCTGTGCGATTCCCTACACCGAGCAAGACTGGGACGAGATCTGCCTGACGCTGAACGATATGCCGCAGATGCTGCGCATTTCCGGCCTGAGCATCACAAGAACCGACGTGGAAGGCGAACCAAGCATCATCACCACTGTCAACTACAACGGCGATTCCGCTGCAAACGCACAGCGCCGCAGTGCTTGCGAAGATGTAATGTTCAAGCTCCTGCGCGGTATTGCGGGCAACACGGAGATGAGCGTTTATGACAAGCTGCTGCTGGTGCATGACCGTCTGATTGCCTGGACAGCCTATGACATGAGCGAAACGCTGGCTTCCAATTCCGATTCCTACAACGCTTACGGCGCGCTTGTGGACGGCAAGGCGGTTTGCCAGGGCTACTCCATGGCGTACATTTGGATGCTCAAAGAGCTCGGCATCGACAGCACCTATGTGACCGGCACACTTTCCGACGGCGTGAGCCACGGCTGGGTGCGCGTCACACTGGACGGCAAGGACTATTATATTGACGCAACATGGGATGATCCCGTCAACGATGTTCCGGGTCGTGTGCTGCACGAAAACTTTTTGATCGACGCCGCAACGTTTGAACAGACCCACGGCGAAACACAGGGGCTGGACGCGACGGTGGCCGACACTGCGTTTGCCGATTCCTTCGACAAGCACACCAAGTCGGAAATCGTACGCATTCGCGGCAACTACTACTACATGAAGTATAACGTCACGACGACCGAGGTGGACGGCGAAACCGTTACGACCGCCGACAACGCGACGCTTGTGCGTCACAATCCCACCACCGGCAGCGAAACGGTGCTTTGGACGGTGGAGACCAAGACCTATTCCAACGAGACGAATCCGAACGCGGCGAACAAGGGCAAAAACTGGCTGTACGTTCCGAAAATGACCGCCATCGGCACCAAGGTCATTTACGCCGACGGCAGAGCGCTCTATGCGTTTGACGTGACTACGCCGGAGGAACCGCCGGTTGAAATTTACCGTTTTTCGGTCTTCGATGCTGTGGTGGACGGGCTGGACTTTGATACGAAGAGCGAATTCAGAATCCAGGGTCTGACACAGAAGGACGGCACGCTTTACATCACCGTGTTCAATGACGCGAACTTTGATGAAGACACCGTGGAAAAATACACGATTCCGCTGGATTACTGCCAGCATGAAAACAAGACGTCGCTGCATAAGTTCAACGCGACAAAGTGCGATGAAAAGAGCACCGAGACGTTCATCTGCGAAGACTGCCGCAAGGTCTGGACAGAGGAAGGTGAAGCCGGTCAGCACATTTACGGCGACGCAGTTGTGACAGCGCCGACCTGCGTGGATTATGAAAAATTCACCTATACCTGCACCATCTGCGGCGATGTGAAAGTGGTTGACGGCGCAGCGCCGGACCCGAACAACCATGTTGCCGATAAGCTGAAGGACGTTGCCGCTGTGCCCGGCACCTGCCAGGAAGTCGGCTACACCGCCGGCGTGTTCTGCGAAGCCTGCGGCACCTATGTCAGCGGCCATGAAGAAACCCAAACGAATCCGAACAACCACGTCGGCACCTATGTGTCTCAGAGAGGCACGACCGCAACGTGTGTGACGGCGGGCTGGTCGGAAGAGCTGAAATGCACCGGCTGCAATGCAGTCGTTCAGGAACGCGCACCGATCGCAAAGCTCGGTCATGAGTTCAACACCACCTATGCGGACGTTGTTGTGGCGCCGACCTGCATGGAAGACGGCTACACGCTGCATAAATGTGCGCGTTGCTGGAAAGAGTTCAAAGACACCATCGTTCCTGCTGCCGGCGAACATCCGGCAGATCAACTGAAGACGGTCGAAGCGGTTGCTCCGACCTGCATCAGCGAAGGCTACACCGCCGGTGTTTACTGCGAGGCTTGCAAAACCTACACCGAAGGGCATAAACTGCTGTTCATTGATCCGAACAACCATGTCCACGGCTTTGAAGAAGTGAACATCGCGCCCACCTGCACCGAGAACGGTGTGAAAGGCGCAAGCATGTGCCCGGACTGCCACGCCTATGAGTTTGACAAAGAAAAACTCGTGGAAATCAAGGGCGAGGTTCTGCCGGCGCTCGGCCACAGCTTCTCGGATGACGGCGAAGTCATCAAAGAGCCGACCTGCACCGACGAAGGTCTGCGCAAGCAGGTCTGCGCCACCTGCCACGAATCGGTCGTTTCGCCCATTGATGCGCTCGGCCACCTTGATCTGGACGGCGACGAGATGTGCGACCGCTGCAACAAGAATCTGAACAAGGACGCCTGCCCGTACTGCAACCAGATCCACACCGGCCCGTTTGCGTTCCTGGTCAACTTCTTCCACAAGATCATGTATCTGATCTTCGGCGCAAAGAAAGCAAAATAAATCAGCAAGATTTCCAGGCTGCTGCGTTTCGGTGCGGCAGCTTTTCTTTTGCATCAAACAACCCGCCATGCAGCTTCGGGTGCCGAGCACTGCATGGCGGGTTTTGTCTTATTTTTTTGTGTGTATTAATCCGGGTGAAACGCGTTCAGTTTGCAAGAACCTCTTTATAGAGCTTGATATACATGTTTGCGCTCTTGCCCCAACTGAAATCGCATTGGATCGCGCGTTTGACGAGCGTATCCCAGTAGTCGTGATTGTAATAGGCGCCAAGCGCTCTTTGCAGCGCGCCGAGCATATCGTGCGCGTTGTAGGTCTTGAACGTGAAGCCGTTGCCTTTGCCGTCACCGCTGTCGGTAATGGAATCGCGCAGGCCGCCCGTTTCGCGGACGATGGGCACGGTGCCGTAGCGCAGCGCAACCATCTGCGAAAGTCCGCACGGCTCGCTCTTGGAGGGCATCAGGAAGATGTCCGCCCCGGCGTAAATCTTCTTTGCGAGGGAGGGAACAAAGCCGATGCGCACCGCAACTTTGTCGGGGAAGCGGTTGGACAGCTCGCGGAAGTAGTTTTCATACTGCCAGTCGCCGGAGCCGACCACGACCACCTGCACGTTGTTGCCCCAAAGGAACTCGTCAAAAATCGCCTTGATGAGGTCGAGACCCTTGTGGGAAACAAGACGCGAAACGATGCCGACGATCGGCACGTCGGGACGCTGGGGCAAGCCCATGTTTTCCTGCAGCGCCTGCTTGTTGGCGGCCTTGCCCTCCTTGACGTTGTCCACATTGTAGTGCATCACAAGGTTCGGGTCTGTCTCGGGGTCGTTCGTGTCGGTGGCGATGCCGTTGAGGATGCCGGTCAGCTTCCACTGCCGCTCACGCAAAATGCCGTCCAGCCCGTGGCTGTACCACGGGTCGAGAATTTCGTTGGCATAGGACGGGGAGACGGTGGTGATCTTGTCGGCGCATTCAATCGCGCCCTTCATGAAGTTGGCGTCGCCGTCATATTCCAAAATGTGAGCGTCTTCGGGTTTGAGGCCGATCACGTCGCCGATCAGGTCCATGCCGTAGGTGCCCTGATACTGAATATTGTGGATCGTGAAGATCGTCTTGATGCCCGCATACCACGGATCCATCGCGTACATCGTCTTATAGAACACCGGGGTGAGCGCCGTCTGCCAGTCATTGCAATGGATGATGTCGGGCTTGAAGTCGATGTGCGGCAAAATCTCAAGCACGGCACGCGCAAAGAAGGTGAAGCGCTCCGCGTCGTCGTAATGGCCGTAGATGGAGTCGCGCTTGAAATAATACTGGTTGTCGATGAAATAATAGATCACGCCGCCCACTTTTGCCTGAAAGATCCCGCAGTACTGACGGCGCCACGCCACAGGCACGGAGATGCTCGTGAGGAAGGTCATCTTGTCTTTGTTTTCCTGGGAGATCGTGTCATACAGCGGCATGACCACACGGCAGCCGATCAGCCGCTGACGCAGTGCCTGAGAAAGCGCACCGGCAACATCGGCAAGACCGCCGCTGGCCATAAAGGGCTGCGCTTCGCTGGCAACAAATAAAACTTTCATAATCAGAATCCTTTCGGGAAGATGTCTTTTTTCAGATGTAAGCTGCTAACCGCTAACCGCTAACAGCTAACAGCTGTTTAAACGGATGGAACATCCGTTTAAACAATGCTGTCCTTTGCCACATACAGCGGGCAGGTGTCCGCGCCGGAGAGCGCTTTGCCCGGCTTGATCACAACGTTTTTGTCAAGCACGGCGCAGTTCACGGATGCGCCTTCGCTGATGAGGCTGTCCTGCATGACAACGGCGTTTTTGACCACCGCGCCTTCCGCAACCCGAACGCCGCGGAAGAGGATGGAGTTTTCCACCGTGCCCTTGATGATGCAGCCGTCCGCAATCAGGGAGTTCGACGCTTTGGAGTTGATGCCGTAAATGGCCGGCATATCGTCGCGTACCTTGGTGTAGATCGGAAGATCACGCTTGAAGAGCTTTTGGTAATCGCCGGACACGAGCTTCATGCTCACATCGTAATAGGCCTGCATGGAATCGATCACGAACGCAAATTCGTCGATCTTGCAGCCGCGGATATCGAGCGTGTCGCAGTGGGCGTTGATGATGTCGCGGCCAAAGGAGTCCGCGCCCGTCGCCACAGCGGCGCTGACCAGACGCTCGAGCAACTGCTTCTTCATGACGACGATGTTCAGCGAAAAGTTCTTTTCCGCGCCGTCGTTGTCGTTTGTGAGCGCCTTGGTGACCTTGTCGCCGTCAAGAATGAGGGTCATCAGGTTTTGCAGCTTCGGCTTTTGGCCGTACTTGTAAGCGATCGTGATATCGGCGCCGGATTTGATGTGGCCGTCGATGAACGCTTCATAGTCGATATTGCAAACGACGTTGGAATCGCAGAAGAGCACATATTCCTTGTTGGCAAAGGAGAAGTAATTCATCATGCTCTGCAGCGCCTCAATGCGGTTGCGATAGATGCCGCCGTTGCCCGCAAGGTCGAACGGGGGCAAAATCGTCAGTCCGTCGTGCTTGCGCGAAAGATCCCAGGGCTTTCCGGAGCCGAGGTGATCCATCAGCGAGCGGTAGTTGCTCTTGGTGTTCACGCCGACCGCGGTGATGCCGCAGTTGACCATGCCCGACAGGGGGAAGTCAATCAGACGGTAACGGCCGGCAAAGGGAACAGAGCCCATGGTGCGCACATGCGTCAACTCGGGCAACGCTTCGTCATAGATGCTGGAATAGATGATTCCCAAAACGTTCGATGCTCTCATGATACTACCTCCTGCACGTCTGTGTCGATCATCTGCTTGGCGGCGACCGCAGCATTTTTGCCGATGGTGATATTTTCACCCACAACGGCGATGCCCCAGTCGTCCAGACGGTCCTTAAGTTCTTCGGGGCTGTTGCCCACATGGGCGCCTTCTTCAATCACGGTGTTTTCCGCAACGATGGCATATTCAACGACCGCGCCGGCTTTGATGACGGTGCCGGGCATGACGATGGCGTAGCGCACCTTGGCGCCGGGTTCGACCGTGACGTTTGAGAACAGCACGGAATAATCCACTTCGCCGCCGATGTAGCAACCTTCGGAGATCATGGAATTTTCCACGTTTGCGCCCTCTGCAATGAAGTGCGGCGGCGCTGCGGGCGTTTTGGAATAGATGCGCCAGGAATCATCGGAGAGGTCGAGATCCACCTTCGGGTTGAGCAGATCGAGGTTGGCTTCCCAAAGGGAATCGATCGTGCCGACGTCCTTCCAGTAGCCGTCAAAGCGATAAGCGAACAGGCGCTCGCCGGCTGCGTGCATGGCGGGGATGACATCGTGGCCGAAGTCGTTGCCGGAGTTCGGGTTGTTCTCGTCGTCGATCAGATACTGACGCAGCTTTTTCCAGGTGAAGATGTACACGCCCATGGAAGCTTTGTTCGAACGCGGGTTCTTCGGCTTTTCTTCAAACTCGCTGATCGAGCCGTCGTCGTTGACGAACATCAGACCGAAGCGCGACGCTTCCTCCCAGGGCACCTCCAACATCGCAATGGTGCACGCCGCGTCTTTTTCCTTGTGGTAGGTGAGCATCTTTGCGTAGTCCATTTTATAGATGTGGTCGCCGGACAGCACAGCTACATATTCGGGATTGTAGCGGTCGATGAAATGAATGTTTTGATAAATCGCGTTCGCGGTGCCCTTGTACCATTCGGTGCCCTTGATCTGCTGATAGGGCGAAAGGACGTGCACACCGCCGCCGGCGCGGTCAAGGTCCCATGCGGCGCCGTTGCCGATATAATCGTTCAGCTCCAGCGGCTGATACTGCGTCAGCACGCCGACACAGTCGATGCCGGAGTTGATGCAGTTCGACAGCGGAAAATCGATGATGCGGTATTTGCCGCCGTAGGGCACGGCGGGTTTTGCAATGTGCTTGGTAAGAATACCCAGACGGCTGCCCTGGCCGCCCGCGAGCAGCATTGCAAGACATTCTGTTTTCTTCGTCATGGTTCTGTTTGCCTCCTGTTTCCTTTATGATTTTTGTTTGGATTGCGATTTTGTGCTGCGGCTGCGTTTGGGCTTGCAGCGCAGATAGATGGCCGAAAGACCGGGCAGCGACACGGTGATCGAATTCTCATAGCCGTGCATCGGCACCGCCTTGGAGGACACCTGCGTCTTTGTGCCGCGGTCGCGTCCGCCGAACTCGGCGGCATCGGAGTTCAAAATGACCTGATACACGCCCTCCTTCTGCACGCCGAAGCTGTAGCTTTCGCGGTCCACGACCGTGAAGTTGCAGATGCAGACGATCTCGTCGCCGTTTTTGTCCATCCGGCGGAAGGCGATGACGGAATTGTCCTTGTCGTCGCTCACGCACCAGGCGAAGCCCTCCCAGCGGTAGTCGATCTCCCATAGGGCGGGAACTTTTTTATAGAGCCGGTTGAGCGTGCGGGTGTAGTTTTGGAGCTGACGGTGCTTTTCGTAATCGAGCAGCAGCCAGTCGAGACCGGCGTCGTATTTCCATTCGATGAACTGGCCGAACTCCTGTCCCATAAAGGTCAGCTTCTTGCCCGGATGCGCCATCATGTAACCGAGGAATGAGCGCACGCCGGCGAATTTTTCGTCGTAGTCGCCGGGCATTTTGCCGATCAGTGAGCATTTGCCGTGAACAACCTCGTCGTGCGAGATCGGCAGCACAAAGTTTTCCGAAAACGCATAGAAGAACGAGAACGTCAACAGGTTGTGGTTATATTTGCGCGACAGGCCGTCAAGCGAAAAATACTTCAGCGCGTCGTTCATCCAGCCCATGTTCCATTTGAAGTTGAAGCCTAAACCGCCGAAGCCGTTTTCTTTGCCGAAATCGGTGGGCTTGGAAACGTTCGGCCAGGCCGTGCTCTCTTCGGCGATCATCAGCACGCCGGGGAAGTCGCGGAAGATCAACTGGTTGAGCGTCTGCAAAAATGCAACGGCCTCCAGATTTTCGTTGCTGCCGTATTTGTTGGCGATCCATTCGCCGTCGTTGCGGCCGTAATCGAGATAGAGCATCGACGCCACAGCGTCCACGCGCAGACCGTCGATGTGGTATTGGTCGAGCCAGAATGTGGCGGAGCTGATGAGGAAGGAGATGACCTCGTTGCGTCCGAAGTCAAAGACCTTCGTGCCCCAGTCCTTGTGTTCGCCCTTGCGGTCATCGGCATATTCAAAGCAGGGGGCGCCGTCAAAATCGGCAAGACCGTGCGCGTCCTTCGGGAAGTGCGCCGGCACCCAGTCCATGATCACGCCGATGCCGCTTTGATGGCAGGCGTCCACAAACGCCATAAAATCGTGCGGCGTGCCGTAGCGCGACGTTACGGCAAAATAACCGGTGACCTGATAGCCCCACGAGCCGTCAAACGGATATTCCGACAACGGCATCAGCTCAATGTGCGTATAGCCCATGTCTTTGACATAAGGAATCAGCTCGTCCGCAAGCTCCCTGTAGGAAAAGAAGCTGCCGTCGGCGTGGCGGCGCCAGGAGCCGGCGTGGACTTCATAGATGTTCATCGGCGAAGCGTAGGGGTCTGAACTGCCCTTTTGCGCCTGCCATTTTTTATCCTTCCATTTGTAGCCGTCCATCTCATAAAATTTGGACGCCGTGCCGGGACGGGTCTCGCAATGGAAGGCAAAGGGGTCGCTCTTGTCGCGGACACTGACGCCGTCCGCGCAGACAATGTGATATTTATAGTTGTCATAGACCTGAACGCCATGCACCGTCGCTTCCCAGACGTCGCTGTCCGGCAGCTTTTCCATGCGTGCGTCTTCTGCACGCCAGCCGTTAAAGTCGCCGATGACGCTCACTGCGCTTGCGTGCGGCGCCCAAACACGGAAGGTTACCGCGTCCGCGGCGGTCCGATGTGCACCGAGATAGGTGTAAGCGCGATTACTTTTCCCCTGATGAAAGTAATACAGCGCAAAATCGTCCCGTTCGGGCTTTGCAATCGTCATAGTTCCACCATCCTTTTTTCATTTAATATATCATACCACCGATGGGAAAAAAACACAAGTGTTTTCGTTATTTTGTTGGAACTTGAATAAAAAGAGGAAATTGTCTTTGTGCAGAAATACCCGAAGTGCGGACGGCCATCGTCCATAAGGACGTCAAAAGAGCCGCCGGTGCAAAAGAATAGCACAGTTTGTGCGCGAAAAAAGGGGAAACGGCGCGTTGACTTTGCGAAAAATGTATGATAAAATGCAAGCATCCGAACAGAAACAAAGAAACGGATGGTGAACGCTTTGAAACGTCCCTCTTTCAAAAAAGTGGAAGAGCTTTATCAAAAGGTCTCCGCCCTTGCACCGGATGAGGAAAAGCAGCGCGAAGCGCAGCAGCTTGCCCGCCGGGTGGAGGCGCGGTTCTTGAACCGGCGCATTGTGGTGCCGGCGTTTATTCTGCTGCTGGCGCTGCTGGTGGCGGCGTCTGTGGCTGTCATTTTACACGAACACGGCCAAACGCAGCCGCAGGAGGAAACGTCGCTCACCGAAACAACAACAGATCTGACCGTCGCACCGGAAGCGCTGAAGGGCAACTTCCTTTTGGCGCTGAGCAAGGGCGATTCACGCCAGATTCGTATGCTTGCCGTTTTACAGGCGGACAGCGTTTCCGGTGAGCTTTCGGTGTTTTACGTGCCGACACACACGCAGGTGCTTGTGAACAACACGGAATCGAGCATCCAGCGCCATTACACGGTCGGCGGAGAAAGCGAGCTGGTCTGGGCGGTTGCGCAGGCAACGGGTACGCAGATCGACCGCTATCTGGTTGTGACCGATGCCGGACTGCTGCAGATCGCGCGGATGTTCGGCGAGCATGTGCTGACGATCGACGAGGACCTGGAGTTTGACATCGACGGCATCTCATATAAAATAGAAAAGGGCGAACAGACGCTGTCGGTGGATATGCTGTGCAAATACATGGACTATTTGTGTGACGCGCTGTATCGCGGCGGCGACGCCAAGGTTACGGAGCTGCTGTCTTATTTTGCAAGCGGGCTGTTCTGCGGCGTTTCCGAAAGCGCGCTGCCGCAGCGCATGACGCTGTTGTTCCGCAACATTACGAGCAATGTCTCCGCGCTGGATCTTTCGGCTTATGCCGCCGCTTCGCCGCAGTTCACGGCGGACAGGGATGCGCTGACAATCGAAAATGAGGGCGTGCGCGGAGTGCAGGAAATGACAGATTGAATTTTCTTTTGAAAAAAATAAAAAAACTTGCAAAAAAGGGTTGACAAAGTAGGAATGATGTGCTAAAATGGCAAAGCTGTTTCGGACGGGGAACCGAACGGAGCGGCATATGAACCTTGAAAATTAAACAACGATGAAAAGGAACCCGAGATTTTTTTGAAGTAAGAAGTACTCTTACAGAACAGTAATTCGGAAGCGGCGGCGGAAGAGATTCCGAGGTCGCGGACGGAAGAAAAATGATACGTCAGTATCGAAAATGAGCGATTAAGCTCTGAAATAGGTTGATACAGCTCAGGC
>JAFTCX010000083.1 GCA_017454485.1 Clostridia bacterium
CACGGTTCTCTTTTCGTGCTTTCTCGATTTCCAATTTCTGTTCTTCATTCATACGATAACTTTGATATTTCATTTTCATCACCCGTAATAGTATAACACAGAAATATAGAAAAGTCCAGCCTTTATTGGTGAATAGTATTAATCCCTTAATCCCTTCACTCTCTACTCTGATCGCTGATCGCTGATCCCTGATCCCTGTTCCCTGTTCTCTGTTCCCTGTCCGCTGTCCACTGTCACCTGTCCCCTGTTCCCTGACCGCGCAGCGCCTTTGCCGCTTCCTCTTTCACGATCTGCTCCAGCTCCGGCATCATGCGTTCCATTTCGGCAACCAGTTTGAACTGGTTGCGCGCGCGCACAAGATTGTGGTCGGGCGCGGCGATCTTGAAATAGGTATCGCCGCAAAGGTAGTCCGTTAAAAAGCGCACGCCGCACTCATAGGTCATCAGCTTTGCGGAAAACGCAAGGTGGTCGATCTCCGCTTCGGTCAGTGCGTTGACACAGGCGGAAAGGAACCCGGCGGTATAGGCGCGAAACAGCTCCGGCGAGACCGAAACGAGCGAAAGATCGCGCTCATCCTCTTTTGCGGTCGCCGCGCCGAAGCGGATCGCGTCGCCGAAATCATAGAGCGACAGGCCGGGCATGATCGTATCAAGGTCGATCACGCAGATGCCCTGCTTCGTTGTTTCATCAAAAAGGATGTTGCTCAGCTTGGTGTCGTTGTGCGTCACACGCAGCGGAACCTTGCCCTCCTTCAGCAGCCGCAGCGCCACTTCGGCGTCGCCTTTGCGCTCGAGCGCGAAGGAAAGCTCGTTTTGCACGGAGTGCGCACGCCCGACAACGTCGGCCGCCGCAGCGGCTTCCAACGCCGCAACGCGCTTGGGCGTGTGGTGGAAATCGGGGATCGTTTCATACAGGCTTTCGATCGGATAATCCGCCAGCAGGCGCTGAAAATGCCCGAAGCGCTCCCCTGCCGAACGGAACGGCGCCGCGTCGGTCAACAGCTCATAGGTGAATGAGTGGTCAATGAACCGATACACGCGCCAGCAGCGTTCGCCCCGGTGCAAACAAAGCTTGCCGTCGGTGGTTTTGAGAAAATGCAGCGTTTCACGTTCGGGATCGCCGCCCTGCTCGCGGATGCGTTTGCGCAGATAATGCGTGACGCGCACAATGTTTTCCATCAGCGCGTCCGGATCCTTGAACACAAGCGTGTTGACGTTCTGCACAAGGTATTTTTGCGTCTGTCCGTTTTCTTCAAAGGCGATACGGAAGGTCGAATTGATGTGACCGCTGGTAAAGACCTGATAATCGGTCGGCTCGCCCGTAATGCCGAAGGCGCGGCAGACGTCGGTGATCGTTTTTAAAGATTCCATGACTCAGCTTCCTCTATCTGAATTGTTGCAAAATGCTGCGGCGCGTGAAACCCCGGCGGCATGGCGCCCACAGGTGCAAACGCCGCGTAATGGGGAACGGCCGTTTTATCGCCGCATTTATAGAAATTGCCGCGACAGGTGCCGGGAACAGCGGCAAACGGCGCGCCGAAAGCTGCTTCGATCAGCGCGCAGGAAAGAAAGCACTCCACGCCCCAGCCGGTCTCACACGCAAGCGGCGTGACCAGCGGCGACAGTGATGTGCGCGTTTTCAAAAATACGCGCTCTTCCCGTGACGGGCCGATCTGCGCCAAAAAGACACCGTGCGCGTTCATTTCCACATTGAGATAGTCCTGCGCTTCCCACGGTGCGAAAAAAACTTCCAGGCAGCTATCCTCATACACCGGCTCGTCGCGCGTTTTGCACACACAGCGCGGCGAAGGCTCGGTTGTCCAAAGCCGGACAAAAACGCCCTGCCCTTTCACAAAGCAAAGCTGAAACCGGCTTTCCGGGCGAAAGGGCGCTTTTCCCTCCCAGTGAAAGGACGCAATGCGCCCCACAGGCACACGCGCCCAGTCGGGCGCGTGTGAAAAGCAAAAGCTATGATAGATGCTCATTCGGCTGTGACTTCCTTGAGATAATACATTCTGGAATCAGCGTCGAGCAAAATGCGTGTGGCAAACGGGTTGTAGCCGCTCATCACAAACGGCTGGTGCGGCTTGAAGCCGGCGTTCATCAGCGCGTCGCCGCCAAGAACGTAATGCTCCTTTTCCGTGCGCAGCTTGACCGTTTCGCTCAAGAAGTCAAAGAGCTTGCCATCTTCCACGTCGATCTTTTTCGGCAGCGGCGTGTTGATGATTTCGCCGATGTTCTTGAGGTTGAACAGCTCGGGACGCACCGTAAGGTCGTAGGTCTTGTCCGGGTCGATCCCGTCAAAACGAATCACGTCGTTGCCCCAGTTTGCGCTGGTGCGGTTGAGGAAATAGCCGAGGATGCTCTCGCGCTTGTCGGGCGAGGTGATCTCCCATTTGGCAAAGTTTTCCTTGAAGAAATCGCCGATGCGGGTGAATTCACCGAACTGCAGCAGACGGCGGTGCGCCTTATAATATTCGATCTGCTTTTTCACGGCGGCCCTGTCGAATTTTGAAAGCATGGTCACGTCGAGCTCATAGCCCAGCAGACCGAACGCGGAAACATTGAAGCGCTGCTCAATGCCGTGCTGACGCAGGCAGGCAAACGACGGCGTGCACGCAACGTGCATCGTCATGACCGACTGCGGATAGCCGTAGGAGGTGCCGGACTGGATGTAGATGCGCTCCAGCGCGTCGGTGTCGTCGCTTGTCCAGCACTGCGGCATATAGCAGAAGGTACCCAGGTCAAAGCGGTTGCCGCCGGAGGAGCACGCCTCGAAGAGAATGTGCGGGAAACGCTCGGTCAGCGCTGTCCAAAGCTCATACAGGCCGAGCATATAGCGGTGGAAAAATTCGCCGCTTCTCGCGTCCTTGCGGTGGGAGAACACATCGGAAAGCTGACGGTTGTTGTCCCATTTGATGTATTCGATGTTGCCGTAGCGGAACACGTCGGTCATGGTGTTGATGAGGTATTCCACAACGTCGGGGTTGGACAAATCGAGCACAAGCTGGTTTCTGCCCTGCGACGGCTCATAGACGTCCGTCTTGATCGCCCAATCGGGATGGGCGCGATACAGATCACTGTCGGGCGAAACCATTTCCGGTTCCACCCAAAGACCGAACTTCAAGCCGAGAGCGTTGATCTTTTTTGAAAGCCCGTCAATGCCGGAGGGCAGCTTTTTGCTGTTGACTGTCCAGTCGCCGAGCGAGCATTTGTCGTTGTTGCGCTTGCCGAACCAGCCGTCGTCCAGCACGAACATCTCCGCGCCGATGTCCTTTGCCGCCTGCGCAATGCCGAGGATCTTCTTTTCGTTGAAGAAGAAATAGGTCGCTTCCCAGTTGTTGACAAGGATCGGACGCTCTCTGTCTTTCCAGTAGCCGCGCACGATGTGCTCCTTGACGAATTTGTGCATATTCTGGCTCATGCCGTTCAGACCGTTCGCGCTGAACGTGAGCACGCTTTCCGGCGCGTCAAAGTTTTTGCCCGGCTCGAGCAGCCAGTCGAATTCAAACGGATTGATGCCGTTTTGGATGCGCAGCAGGCCGTGGGTCGAAATTTCCGCGCGGGCAATGTGGTTGCCGGAATAGACGAGGTTGAAGCCGTAGCATTCGCCCATGTTTTCCGTACAGTCGCTGCGTTTGACGGCGAAGAACGGGTTGTGGCGGTTGGAGCTGTAGCCCGCAATGGAGCCGATGGAGAACGTGCCGGCCGTCAACGGCGTTTCATGCTTGAAGCGCTCGCGCATCCACGCGCCGTCAAAGGACAAAAAGGTGTAATCGCCGCGCTGCAGATCGAGCTGCATACTCATGAGGTTCTTGATATGGAACGGTTCAGCGCCCGTGTTGCAAAGACGCGCCGAGCGCGTGATGACGTTGCAGTCCTCAAACACGGTGTAGAACAAATGCAGCTCTGCGCCGAGGGCTTTGTCCGTCAAAACCAGCGTGAGGGTCTGCGATTCACCGTAGCTCGACGGCAAACCGTGCAGCTCGGGCTTATGATCGCTGACACTGTAGGATTTGAACACAAAATCCGTTGTAAAATTATCCGCGGCGCTCGTCACCTGAATGGCGGGCTGGCGGTAATCGCCCTTGCCGTAGCCGGAATATTCCAGCGCGATGTGGTCAAGCGACAGCGAAGTGTCGCTTTGCGAACGGGGCGTGGCGTTGCCGTAGCCGCATTCGTGCTTGTCAAACAAAAAGCTCAAATCCTCCTGATGGCGAATTTTTTTGCCGTAGTACATGCTTTCGATCTGGCCGCTGGGCAGCGCGCGCAGAATGTAGCTTGTGGTGTTCGTCTGCAGATGGAACACATTGTCCTTCGTTACGGTAATCATCGTATGTATCTCCTTTTTATTTCTCAATAACCTGATTGAAGAGTGAAGAGTGGAGAGTGGAGAGTGAAGAGTGAAGAGAAAAGAAGAATATTCAGGATGGATTCATTCCTTAATCCCTTAATCCCTTAATCCC
>JAFTCX010000008.1 GCA_017454485.1 Clostridia bacterium
CCTTCCCGCCCCGCCCGGGCGCTCGGGTCGCTCCGCAGCGTTGCCCTATCCTCCCGACGGGTCTTCTTCAGCATATCATATTTTTTCAATTTGTCTATACACTCAAATCAAAATTGTACTTGACTTGGGGTACACTTCAGAGTGAAGAGTGAAGAGTGGAGAGTGAAGAGTGGAGAGTGGAGAGTGGATTGAGGGGAAACAGGGAGCTGGGAACAAAAAGAAAATTCGCAGGGACGTGGCCGCCGGCAACATGATTGGGTACGACCCTGTTGCGGTGGAACAATCATCATCGGCTTCGACTGTGCCCGGCCATGCGGGTTGCCACCGCGCCCCGGCGGTTTCTCTTCCTGTTCCTGATCGTACAGTACCCACTGATGAACTCGCATGCGCAAATCTTGACGGTAAATTTTCCGTCATTTTGCACAGAAATCGCTTGCAAACCGTCAGGTTGGCTGCGCGATTTCTGTTACATCTGACGAAAAATTTCCTCGCCAATCTTTACACATCGAATGAATCATCGGGTACTACACATTTACATTTCATTCACTCTTCACACTCCACTCTTCACTCATCACTCTTCACTCATCCCCTCAATCCCTCAATCCCTTAACCCCTCATTTCCTTATTCCCTTATTCCCTTATTCCCTGATCCCTGTCCCCTGCTCACGCATAATTTCATCTTTTTCGGCAACGCTATGATACAGCATACGAATTAAGCGAACATTAAAAGGAGCGATTCCATGAACGTCAATTTTTCCCGCCGGGGCGGCATTCGCGCGCTGAGCTTTCTTTTTGCGCTGGTTCTTGCGCTTTCGGCGTCCGCCATCGTCAACGGCCGCCGTGCGGCGGCGCTGCAAAACCGGTCTGCCGTCGCGTCGCAGCGGGCGCTGCGCGAGCTGGGCGAACAGCTCGATTCCATCAGCACCTCCCTGCAAAAAGCGCGCTATGTCAACAGCGCGGCGATGCTCTCGCGTATGGGAAACGAGCTGTCCCGCTGTGCGTCGTGCGCCAAAATCAGCCTTTCCGCGCTCACGAACGAAAGCACAGACGGCACAAATCTGTATAAATTCCTCTCGCAGGTCGGCGATTTCACGCTTTCGCTAAACAAAACTTTGGAACGCAAGGGCACGCTCACGGAAAAACAGCGTTCGGCGATGCAGGCGCTGCTGTCTTACGCGCAATCGTTTTCCGACGCGCTGCACGCGCTCGACAGCGACTATGACGACGGCGCGCTGCGCTTTGACGCCCAAAACGCCACGCTGACCCTCGCCGCCAAAGACGCGCCGGAAGCGTTTGACGATCATTTGAACAGCACCGCCCAGACGCTTTCCGACACGCCGACGCTGCTGTATGACGGTCCGTTTTCCGACACCGTTTTGAACCGCAAGGCGCGTGCTGTGGCGTCGCTTGACGAAATCAGCGCACAAACGGCTCGGGAACGCGCCGCAAAATGGCTCGATTGCAAACAGACCGAGCTGCTCGCCGAAGGCGACACCGACGGTGCGCTGGCACTTTACTGCTTTTCGCGCGGCGCAAAACGCATCGGCGTCACAAAAAAAGGCGGCCTGCCGGCGTATGTGACGAACCCCGATTTTGCCGGCGAAGCGCAGATCAGCACCGAGACCGCCGTAAAGATTGCGGCAAAATATCTGGAGCATCTGGGCTACAGCGATATGAAGGCGAGCTATTACAGCACCTATGACGGCGTATGCACCGTGGTGTTTCACTATCAGAAGGACGACGTCGTGTGGTATGCCGATCTCATCAAGGTCGGCGTTGCGCTGGACACCGCACAGGCCGTTTCCTTTGACGCGCGCGGCTATCTGATGAATCACACCCGGCGAAAGCTCCCGGAGGTTCGTCTTTCCCCCGAAGAGGCCGCTGCCGTGCGCTCACCTTTGCTGCGTCTGCTGGATAGTCAGCTTACGCTCATTCCGCTTGACGACGGCACGGAACAGCTCTGCTATGAGCTGCACTGCCGCGATGAAAACGGGCAGGAGGCGCTGGTCTATGTCTCCGCCGTAACGGGCGAGGAGACGGATGTGCAGCTTTTGCTGTATGCCGACGGCGGCGTGCTTGCAAAGTGAAACGGACTGTGCTATAATGGAAAAGAATGCAAAGGATGTGAGCTTATGCAACGACGTGTTCTCGTCACCGGCGCTTCGGGCGGCATCGGGCAGGCGCTGTGCCGCGCGTTTGTGCAAAACGGCGACTGTGTGATCGGTCAATTTCACAAAAACGGCGCCGCCATGGCTGCGCTGAAATCTCAGCTCGGCGACGCGCTGACCACCGTTTCGGCGGATCTTTCATCGCCCTCACAGATCGAAACGCTGGCAGATTTTGTGCTGCCGCAGGGCGTGGATGTGCTCATCAACAACGCCGGGCAGGCGCTGTTCGGCGTGTTTCAATGCGTGAATGCCGCAGACGCCGACCGGCTGTTTCAGCTCAACACGCAGGCAGCGCTGCGTTTGAGTCAGCGCTTGCTGCCCCCGATGATTGCACGCAAGCGCGGCTGCATCCTCAACGTCTCCTCCATGTGGGGGCGCGTGGGCGCGTCGTGCGAAGTCCATTACAGCGCGAGCAAGGCCGCCTTGATCGGCTTTACCAAAGCGCTCGCAAAAGAGGTCGGTCCGAGCGGTGTGCGGGTCAACTGCCTTGCCCCCGGCTTCATCGACACACCGATGAACGCCCTGCTTGACGACGCGGCGCGGCAGGCAGTCATTGACGAAACGCCCCTTTGCCGCGCGGGAACCCCGGAAGACGTTGCGGCGGCGGCGCTGTTTTTAGCCTCCGACAGCGCAGGCTTCATCACCGGGCAGGTGCTCGGCGTGGACGGCGGGCTGGTCTGAAAAAACACTTTTGCCCATTTGGACGGCTGTCTTTTTCGGGCGACGGCAAGGGGCTGTTGCAAAATAGAAATCCAATAGCAATTTACACAAAAAAATCAAGATAAGATCAAAGAAAAGACGCTTTTCAGCGGCGATTGGCCTCTGAAAGCGTCTTCTTTTTGTGTATGTTTTTTCGAATCGTCTATTTTGCAACAGCCCCCTTTTTTGCGCAGCTTCGCTGCGCAAAAAAAGGCGGCGCGGGCGTCTCGCGCAATGCGCGAGACGAAGGCGCAACATTTTGCGCCTTTTCGCGCGGCATTCTGCCGCGCGATCCCGCCGCCGCCCGTCCGCGCACGGCGAACGCCGTGCGCGAAAACGCTCCAAAAAGCGCACATGAAAAAGATAGGATTCCCGCAGAGAAAAGCCGAAACGAGGAAAGCAAAGCAAAAGCAAACGAACGAAGAAATAAAAATCGGGCGTCTCGAAGGTGCTTTGTTTCTGCCGCAGCAAAATGGGGATCGCAACAAAAAAAGCTCCACCGGAGCTTTTTTCTGCGGCCATCGGCCGCCCCTGCGGGTTCCATATACAATCGACGAACGTACCGTTTCGTCGCTGCGCTCACGCGCTTTTCACGCACACATCAACCCGCGTCTTCTATTCCGATTTCCGCATTCGAAGCACCGCTGTCGCGGCAAAGCTCTGATCGATCAGCGGTGTGATGCGCGCGAGAGGCACGGAGCCGTCCAGCAGCACCGACACCCAGTTGCCGCGCGCAATGTGATAGCCCGGCAAAAAGCCCGGCTCCTGCGTGAGAAACTCCACGGCGAGCGCGCTTTCGAGCTTGAGATTCACAATGTCAATCATCCCGGCGCCGGAAAGGCCGAGCTTGGCCTTTTCAATACGCATGACCAGCGCGAACCATTTGCGGTTGTTCGCATGGCGAAACACGGCATAATCCGGATAGCGCGGCCAGGGAAAATCTGCTTCTACGCCGTAAAAATCGCGAATGTATGCGGCGATCTCGGTGCGGATGGTCTGGATATCGTTTTGCATCATTTTGTTTCCAAAAGCTGGTTGTTTTCAAGGAATTCGTCGTACGTCTCCTTGCGGTCATAGAGTCCGTCGGCGCGGAACTCTATGATGCGGTCGGCAACGGACTGGACGAACTGGTGGTCGTGCGACGTGAACAGGATCGCGCCCTTGAACTTCATCAGCGCGTTGTTGAGCGCCGTGATGGATTCAAGGTCAAGATGGTTCGTCGGCTCGTCAAAGATCAGCACGTTTGCGCCGGAGAGCATCATTTTGATGAACATACAGCGCACGCGCTCGCCGCCGGAGAGCACCTTGGCTTTTTTGGTCGCCTCTTCGCCGCTGAACATCAGCCGGCCGAGCCAGGCGCGCACGTCGGATTCAAACTGCAAATCGCTGTAGCGTCGCACCCAGTCGATCAGCGAATCCTCCACCCCGTCAAAAAATGCGGCGTTGTCGCTCGGAAAATAGGACTGCGAGGTGGTCACGCCCCATTTGTACGTGCCCGCATCCGGCTCCAGCTCGCCGGTGATGATCTTGAAAAACGTCGTCTTTGCCAGTGCGTCTGTGCCGACAAACGCGACCTTTTCGTTCGGCAACAGCGTAAACGAAACATTGTCCAGCACCTTGCGGCCGCCGACCGTTTTGCTCAGCCCCTCCACCTTCAGCAGATCGTTGCCGATGTCGCGGTCGGGCTTGAACTCAATGAACGGAAAACGGCGTGACGAAACGGGCAAATCTTCGATGACAATGGAATCCAGCAGCTTTTTGCGGCTGGTCGCCTGCCGGGATTTGGAGGCGTTTGCGGAAAAGCGCGCAATGAACGCCTGCAGCTCCTTGACCTTGGCCTCATTCTTCTTGTTCTGTTCGCGCATTTGCCGCTGCGCCATCTGGGTATACTCATACCAGAAATCGTAGTTGCCGACATACAGCGAGATTTTGCCGAAATCCACATCGGCAATGTGCGTACAGACCTTGTTGAGGAAGTGCCGGTCATGGCTGACAACGATAACGGTGTTTTCAAAATCGAGCAAAAACTCCTCCAGCCAGTGGATCGCCGCAACATCCAGATGGTTCGTCGGCTCGTCGAGCAGAAGGATATCGGGGTTGCCGAACAGCGCCTGCGCAAGCAGCACCTTCACCTTTTGTTCGCCGGTCAGCTCCTTCATGAGCTTGCCGTGGAATTCATTGTGGATGCCCAGCGCGTTGAGCAAAATTTCGGCGTCGCTTTCGGCGCTCCAGCCATCCAGCTCGGCAAACTCCTCTTCCAGCACGCTGATGCGCATCCCGTCCTCCTCGGTGAACTCCTCCTTGGCATACAGCGCTTCCTTTTCGTCCATGATCTCCACAAGGTGCGCGTTGCCCATGAGCACCGTGCGGATCACGTCAAATTCGTCAAAGGCAAAGTGATCCTGCTTGAGCACGGACAGCCGCTCGCCCGGTGTGACGGTCACATAGCCCTTGTTCGGCTCAATCTCGCCGGAGAGGATCTTCAAAAAGGTGGATTTCCCCGCGCCGTTCGCGCCGATGAGCCCGTAGCAGTTCCCCTTGGTGAAGTTGATGGAAACGCTGTGAAACAGCTCGCGTCCGCCGTATTGCAGCGTGACGTTGTTGGTGCTGATCAAATGATCACGTCCTTTTCGTAAAATACGCTGCCCATTATAGCACAGTTTTTCGACTTTTGCAATAGGAGGGGATGCGGGAAGAGTGGAGAGTGGAGAGTGAAGAGGGATTAAGGGATTGAGGGATTGAGGGGATGAGTGAAGAGTGGAACATAGAATTGGAAACCGTAGGGGCGGCCAGTGGGCGCCAGCAACATGATCGGGCGCGACTCTGTTGCGGTGGAACAATCATCATCGGCTCGACTGTGCCCGGCCATGCGGGTGGCCACCGCGCCCCAGCGGTTTCTCTTCCTGTTCCTGATCGTACACATTTACATTTCGCTTCATCACTCTTCACTCTCCACTCTTCACTCTTCACTCAATCCCTCAATCCCTCATTTCCTCATTCCCTTAACCCCTCTCACACTCCACGCAAAAAACAGCCCCGCCCAAACGGACGAGGCCTTTTTTGCGGCAGTTACGCCATGATCTTTCTGTAAAGCGCCTTGAGGTCTTCCACATTCGTGTCTCTCGGGTTGCCGGGGCGGCAAGCGTCTGCAAATGCGTCTGCGGCCAGCACATCGAGGTCTTCCTCTTTCACTTTTTCGTTGACCGCCGGAATGCCAACGTCGGCGGAAAGCTGCTTGACTGCGTCAACGGCAGCCTTTCTGTATTCGTCCTGCGTCATGGCGTCCACGCCTTCCACGCCCATGGCGCGCGCAATCTCTCTGTATTTTTCGCCCGTGCATTCCTGATTGTATTCCATCACGATCGGCAGCATCATCGCACAGGCAACGCCATGCGGAGTGTCGTAGTGTGCACCGAGGGTATGCGCGATGGAATGCGCGATTCCAAGACCCACGTTGGAAAAGCCCATGCCCGCAATATACTGCGCAAGGGCCATGCCCTCTCTGTCTTCGGGCTTGTTTTCCACCGCGCCGCGCAGGTGCTTGGCAATGAGCTTGATCGCTTCCAGATGGAACATATCGGTCATTTCCCATGCCGCCTTGGTGGTGTAGCCTTCAATCGCGTGGGTGAGCGCGTCCATACCGGTGGAAGCGGTCAGGCTCTTGGGCATGCTGCTCATCATGTCGGGGTCGACAATCGCGTAGGCGGGGATGTCATGCTCGTCTACGCACACGAACTTGCGCTCTTTTTCCACATCGGTGATCACATAGTTGATCGTGACTTCCGCCGCTGTACCCGCAGTCGTGGGAACCGCGATGGTGTCCACCGCGTGGTTTTTCGTCGGCGCAACGCCTTCCAGCGAGCGCACATCGGCGAACTCGGGGTTGTTGATGATGATACCGATCGCCTTCGCGGTGTCCATGGAGGAACCGCCGCCGATGGTGATGATGGAATCTGCGCCGCAGGCTTTGAATGCCGCAACGCCGTCCTTGACATTTTCAATCGTCGGATTCGGCTTGATGCCGGAATAAACGGTATAAGGAATCTTTGCCGCGTCCAGCAGGTCGGTGACTTTGGCTGCAACGCCGAATCTGATCAGATCCGGGTCGGAACAGACAAAAATGTGCTTCCAGCCCTTGGTCTGTGCAATGGAAACGATCTCACCGATCGCGCCTTTTCCGTGAAAAGAGACTGTGTTTAAGATGATTCTGTTGGCCATAACAGGCACCTCCAATTTTATTGTATTTTGATTATACCCCAAAAAGTTAAGCGAACATTAAAGAACAAAAAAATTTTTCCACCTGCAAGGTGTCCTTCATGCGCTCTCCCTGCTTTCCTCCACCCCTCCGTTGACTTTTTTCTGCGGGCCGGATATAATATGGATGCAATCAAACGGAAAAGGAGCTTTTGACTGTGCATTATCTTTCCAAGGCTGAATATGAAGCGGCAATCGCCGCAACGCGTGACAACCGCATGAAATGGTGGCGCGAGGCACGGTTCGGGATGTTCGTTCATTTTGGATTATACGCACTGCTCGGACGGCAGGAATGGGCGATGGCGAATGAAAATATTCCCCCGGAGGAATACGAAAAGCTCGCAGACCGATTTCAACCGAAGCCCGGCGCACCCCGCGCATGGGCAAAGCTTGCCAAAGCCGCAGGCTGCAAATATATGGTGCTGACCACCCGCCACCACGAGGGCTTTTCCCTGTGGGATTCCAAGATCAACCCGTTCAACAGCGTCAACTTCGGACCACACCGCGACCTGGTGCGGGAATTTGTGGACGCCTGCCGGGAATTTGATCTCGGCGTGGGGCTCTATTCCTCCGTGATGGATTGGCACCACCCGGACGGCAGAGACTGCGCCACCGACCCGGACGCGCAGCGCCGCTACAACGAATATCTGACGGCGCTCAACACCGAGCTGCTGACCAACTACGGCAAGATCGACATTCTCTGGTATGATTGCCCCATGCCGCTGGGAAGCTTTGAAGGCTGGGATTCGCTGCGCCGCAACCAATATCTGCGCTCGCTGCAGCCGGAGATCATCATCAACAACCGTTCCCGGCTGGAAGAGGATTTCGGCACGCCGGAGGAAGAGATCCGCCCCATGGATCACGATTGGGAGGCCTGTATGACCTTCAACGATCTGAGCTGGGGATATATTGATTCCGCGCAGGCAGCGCCTTACAGTTACAACGCGCAGCGCATCCTGCGGATGCTGTGGCGCGTGACGGGAAGCTGCGGTAATCTTCTGCTCAATATCGGTCCTGCGCCGGACGGTTCCGTTCCCGCAGAGGCGGTGGAACCGCTCACGCAGGTGGGCCGCTGGCTTTCCGCCAACGGCGACGCAGTGTACGGGCAGGTTTCCCCGGCCGTCGGCGAATTCAGCGTGCGCAGCACTACCCGCAAAGGCAATCGCGTTTTTGTGTGGAACTGGATCTGGCCGGACAACGGAGAATTTACCGTCGGCGGCTATTACACAAAGCTGCTGTCGGCGCGGCTGCCCGCCACCGGGGAGGAGCTTCCCTTTACGCAGGATGCGGCGCGCATCACGGTGAAAGGCCTGCCTGCCCATTCGCCCGATCCCATCTGCAACGTCGGCATTGTGGAGCTGATTTTTGAAACGGAACCGAAGCAGGATCGCGGCAACCTGTTTCCGCAGCTCCACGGCGGCGACAGACTGCTGTCGCTTTGATGCGAAATCATGGTCGTCGCTTCCGTTGCGTGAATCAATGATAAACGAAAAGAAAAACCCCGGAAATCCTTGATTTCTCGGGGTTTTTGAGCATTTTGAGAGATTCTTTATCTCTTGGAGAACTGCGGTGCACGGCGGGCGCCTTTGAGACCGTATTTCTTTCTCTCTTTCATTCTCGGGTCGCGGGTCAGCAGGCCGGCCTTCTTGAGGGTCGGACGCAGCGCTTCGTCATATTGCAGGAGCGCTCTGGACAGACCGTGGCGGATCGCGCCTGCCTGGCCGGTCACGCCGCCGCCGGTCACGCGGCAGACGATGTCGAACTTTTCGGTCAGACCGGTCAGCGCCAGAGGCTGACGGACGATCAGTTTCAGGGTTTCCAGGCCAAAGTAATCGTCGATCTCACGATCGTTGATGATGATCTTGCCGGTGCCGGCATAAACGCGAACTCTTGCGATGGATTTTTTTCTACGGCCGGTGCCATAGAAGAACGGTGTTGTTTCATACATGTGACGTTACCTCCCTCTTAAAGTTCAATCGTTTCCGGCTTCTGTGCCGCGTGGTTGTGTTCAGCGCCGGCATAAACGCGCAGTCTGGTCAGCGCCTGACGGCCGAGCGTCGTGTCGGGGATCATACCCTTGACAGCCTTGGTCATCACGAATTCCGGCTTCTTTTCCATGAGGGTGCTGTATTTGACCTTCTTCATGTTGCCGATGTAACCGGTGTGATGATAATACATTTTCTGTTCGAGCTTTTTGCCGGTCAGAACAGCTTTGTCAGCGTTGATGATGATGACATGGTCGCCGCAGTCCATATGCGGAACAAAGGTCGGCTTGTGCTTGCCTCTGAGCAGCTCGGCAGCTTTGGCAGCCACATGACCGAGACGTTTGCCTTCGGCGTCGATCACATACCATTTGCGGCTGATGTCGCCGGCTTTGGGCATTGTAGTAGACATAGTGGGTTCCTCCATTACAAATTATTGCGCATAAGCGCTCTACTCAAATTGCTCGGATAGTTTAGCACAAAGCGTCCGCCTTGTCAAGAGCCTTTTGTGAATTTTTTAATTTAGATTTCACTCTCTTTGATTTTCTCTTGTTTTCTTTCTTTTTCTCTCGTTTTCTGATGTGCGATTTTCAAAAGAGCACCGTCAAAAGCGCGGAACATAAAAGGCGGCGGCTGCAACGGGCTTCGGTTTATCAAAAAGGAGCTCCAGCTTTCCCGTGCGGATCGCCGGGAAGGGACAGATCGCCTTGTGGCCGACCGTTGTGCCGCGAAAGACCGTAATCGGCGCGCCGTAGGGATGCGGATAAGCACGGATTTCAAAGGCGGCGATCTCGCTGTCAGGCGTGATGGTCTCCGAAAGCACAAGGTGGTTGACAAGCTGTGTGTCGAGCGTGAGCGTCAAAACGGTTCCGTCCTGCAACTGCGCACAGGGCAAGGGCGAAGAAAAGCAGCGCTTGACGCACGCGCCGAAGTCCAGCAGCGCTTTCCTGTCGCGTTCCGGCAACCGGCCGCGCCGGTCGGGGCTGACGTTCAAAAGCAGATTCGCGCCGCGGCCGACGGCGTAGTAATACAGCCCCATCAGCTCGTCGAGCGTTTTGACCGTGTCGGCGTCGTTTTCGCTGAAAAACCAGCTTGTGTCGCGCATCCGGCAGTCGCACTCCGCCGGCAAAAACCGCGCGGTTTCCATCTCGTCCTTTTGTTCGGTGCGCACGGAAACATCCAGTGCGCTGACCGTCAGCGGGTTCGGGCTGGGCGCAACGCCGGCTTCGTTCCCCACCCAGCGCGTGTCGGGGTCCCACATGTTGAACAGCAGAATCCGCGGCTGCAAGGCACGGATGGCGCGCACGATGCGCTGCGTGTCATAGCTGTGTCCTTCGCTGCCGCAGCCGTCAAACCAAAGGTAGTCGATCGTTCCGTACTGCGTCAGCAGCTCGGTGATCTGCGCGATGAAATAATCGTCGTAATTCCTCGCGTCGGTCTGCGCAGAGCCGAACTGTGCCGGGGAATAATACAGCCCGATCTTTAAGCCGTATCTGCGGCACGCGTCTGTGAATTCGCGCACCACATCGCCTTTGCCGCCGCGCCACGGCGTATGTTGAACGGAATAGTCCGTGTAGGCGGACGGCCAGTTGGCGAAGCCGTCGTGATGCTTGCAAACGAGCACGGCATAGCGTGCGCCGGCGTCGCGGGCGGTTTGCAGCCACTCGTCGCAGTCGAGCTCCTTCGGGTCGAACGCGTCCGGGGACATCGGCACGCCGTCCCAGTCGGCATGGCCCTCATAAAAGGTGCGGATGCCGAAATGGAAAAACCCGCCGAATTCCCAGCGCAAAAAATCGAGTTGTTCGGGTTTGATGTTTGCCATAGTGTCTCCTTCTTTGAGTGGTTAGTCGTTAGTCGTTAGTCGTTAGCTGTTAGCTGCTAGCTGGTAGCTGGTAGCCGTTAGCTGTTAGTCTCCACTCTTCACTCTCCACTCTTCACTCTTCACTCTCCACTCTTCACTCTTCACTCAATCCCTTAATCCCTTACTCCCTCTCCAATTCCACATTCCAAATTCCACATTCCAAATTTCCATTCCCACCGTCCTCCAAACGCAGCGATCGCAACAGAAGCATTCCCCTGTTGCGATCCGTTTGAACTATCCTTACTTTTTGCGCGAAAACGGCTGCAGCAGCGCGTCGACAAAGCCGCGCGGGCCGACTGCCGCGTTGACGCGGTCGTTGCCGTCTTTCAAAAGAAGGCCGAAGCCCTCGGCAAGCGCGTTTTCCTGCGCTTCTTCCGCCGGCAGAAGACCGAGCTCCACGCACATCTGATGGAACCGCGCCATCAGCGCGTCGTCGGCGTCGGGGTCGTTCA
Source organism: Clostridia bacterium (assembly GCA_017454485.1). GTDB lineage: Bacteria > Bacillota > Clostridia > Oscillospirales > Acutalibacteraceae > UBA6857. The sequence continues at coordinate 11,417 of JAFTCX010000008.1, forward strand.
CAGTGCGCACACGCATCGCCCTGACCTCGTCATACAGCGCCTGCTGCGCTTCGGTCAGCGTGCCACCCGCTTGCAAATAGGCTTCCATCGCCGGAAGGTCGGTGCGCGTCAGCGTTTTGACATTGCGTGCGCCGTTGAACTGCGGAAAATACAGGTTCCCCGCCGGGTCGGCGCAGTCGTTCACGGTTTTGATCTGTCCCGTGGCCAGCAAAATGGCAAGGTGCAGCGCCGTGTTGTTGTATTCCAGCTCGTGCTTTTGCTTGAAAAAGAACCAGCTCGCGTCTTTGTTCCACGTTTTGGCAATGTCCAGACTGCCGTCGGGCGAAAGCGCTCGGCCCTCTGTTTTTTCAAACCGCTGACCGGCGGGCACGAATTTCGTGCCGGGCGCGGTGGAGCTGATGTTGATGATCTCGTCGCTGTTCGTGCGTGCGGCGCTGTTCAAAAAGCCGAAGAATTCATAGCTGTCGGACGCGCCGCCGAAGGGCAGACCGTAGCCGGAGAGGAACGAGAAGGTCACCCCCTGCTCCTTCAGCGCCTGTATCCGGTCGTTCAGCGTGATCTGCGCGTCATAGTAGCGGTCGGTCTGTTCGCGCACGCGCCGCCGCGTGATCTGATCGCGCACCGCGGGATAGTTTTCCGGCGGCATCAGCGCCATCAGCGAGGGCGAGGTAAAGATCAGGTTTTTGGAGATCGAGCGCAGCGCGACGTCGATCAGCCCGCGCAGCGCCGCCTTCGGGAACAGCCGCAGCAGGATATTCACAAGATAGCCCCAGGGCTCGCCGACGAGATCGCCGACGATGCCGTTATAAAACAGTTCGGCGGAATTGTCGGCATAGGACTGCGTCACAATGTCGGGGAGGATCGCGCTGCCCTGCCAGCAGCCGACGATGCTCACCACACGGCGCACATGGTTGTCTGCGCGTTCGGGGTAGGCGTAAAGGTAGGCGCTGACGACCGACGCGCCCATGCTCATCGGCACAAGCACCACCTGCGTTGCGCCGACCTTGTTGTTCCGCAGCGCAGTCTCAATGAACGAATGCAGGCTTTCCACGTTGTCGTCTGTATAGGAGAACGGGCTGTAATTGAAGCAGTAGAGGTAATCTTCAAACTGTTCGCCCAGCGCCGCTTCGCAGACTTCTCTGCAGGGGATCGCGCTGTAAAAGCGGTCCTTCGCCTCGCTGATGAATTCACCGTTCCAGCCGCGGTGTCCCGGATATTCGGAGACCGGCATGACATACTGCGGCATCACAACGCCCGGCGCAATGCTGCCGTTTTCATCGAGCAGGTTGAATTTGAACAGTTCCTGCACCAGCGCGTCCGCGTCCGGCTCCCGCACCATGTTTTTGCGGGTAAAGAGCGAGAGCAGGAGCTTGAAAACCACCTTTGCCGCCGCCTTGAGCGTGTTCGCTTCCTTCAGCCGGGCCTGCATATCGTTGAACAGGCTCCAGCTTGTGACGTATTCTCCGTTTTCGATCATCGGCGCATAGGTGTCAAAGCCCGGCGTTTTGCCGCCCAGCACACCTTCGTCAAGCTGATAGGTCTGCGATTGGCCGATGCCGGTGACGAACACGATCAAACTGTTTTCGCCGTCTGCAAACGCGCTGCCGCTTTTGTCCGTTGCCGCAAAAGCCGGAAGGCAAAACGGCAACATCAGCGCGATGCAGAGAAAGCCGATCAGGATCCGTTTCATGCTTTCAGTGCAATGCCCAGCTCGTCAAGCTGCGCGGTGTCCACATTTGCCGGACATTCCGTCATCGGCTCGCTCGCGTTCTGCACCTTCGGATAGGCGACCACGTCGCGCAGGGTGTCCAGACGCAGCATCTGCATGCAAAGGCGATCCAGACCCAGACCGATGCCGCCGTGCGGGGGTGCGCCGTATTTGAACGCGTCGGTGAGGAAGCCGAACTTCTGATAGGCCTCTTCGTCGGACAGACCCAGCAGCGAGAAGATGCGCTTTTGCAGCACGGGGTCGGTGATGCGGATGGAACCGCTGGCGAGCTCGATGCCGTTGAGCACAAGGTCATAGGCCGTGGCGCGGACGTTGGCTTTGTCGCTTTCCAGATACGGCAGGCATTCCTCCAGCGGCGCGGTGAACGGGTGATGCATCGCCACAAACTGGCCAAGCTCCTCGTCCCAATCGAAGAACGGGAATTCCACAATCCAAAGCAGGTTGTACTTGTCCTGCGGGACGATGTCGAGCTTTTTGGCAACCGCCTGACGCAGCGCGCCGAGCACCGGCAGTGTCACACGCTCCTTGTCGGCGATGATGAGCACCACATCGCCGGGCTTTGCATCAGCTTTTGCGGTCACAGCGGCCATTTCCTCTTCGCTCAGGAATTTTGCAAACGAGGATGCGATCGTGCCGTCTTCGGCGTAGCGCGCCCAGGCAATGCCTTTGGCGCCGATGCCCTTGACGAATTCCACGAGCTTGTCGATCTCCTTGCGCGTGAGCACGCTGTAGGCGCCCTTGGCGGTGATGCCGCACACGCGGGCACCGGAGGCCACAGCGCCGGAGAACACGCCGAAGCCGCAGTCCTTAACTTCTTCGGCAAGGTCAAAAATTTCCATGCCGTAGCGCGTGTCGGGTTTGTCGGAGCCGTAGCGTTCCATCGCGTCCTTATAGGTCAGACGCGGCAGCGGCAGTGCAACGTCCACGTTCAGAATCTCTTTGAACAGCCGCGCCATGAAGCCTTCGATCATGGAGAGCACGTCTTCCATCTGCACAAAGCTCATCTCCACGTCGATCTGCGTGAATTCCGGCTGACGGTCGGCGCGCAGGTCCTCGTCGCGGAAGCAGCGGGCGATCTGCATATAGCGGTCAAAGCCGGCCACCATGGAAAGCTGCTTGTAAAGCTGGGGCGACTGTGGCAGCGCGTAGAAGCTGCCCTTGTGAATGCGCGAGGGCACCAGGAAGTCGCGTGCGCCTTCGGGGGTAGATTTGATCAGCATCGGCGTCTCGATCTCGATGAAGCCGTTTTCGTCAAAATAGTCGCGCGTGACCTTCGTGATCTTGTGGCGCAGCAAAATGTTGCGCTGCAGATCCGGGCGGCGCAGGTCAAGATAGCGGTATTTGAGCCGCGTCAGCTCGCTCGTCGGGCAGTTTTCAATGATCTCAAACGGCGGCGTCTCGCTTTCGCCGAGAATGCGCAGATCGTCCACGGCGATCTCGATCTCGCCCGTGGGGATGTCCATGTTTTTGGAAGAGCGCTCGCGCACCCTGCCGTGCGCCATCAGCACATATTCGCTGCGTACCGTGAACGCCTTGTCAAAAACGTCCTTTGCTGTCGCATCGTCAAAGGCAAGCTGCACAATGCCCGTGCGGTCGCGCAGATCGACGAAGATCAGCGCGCCGAGGTTGCGCTGGCGCTGCACCCAGCCGCAGACGACCACGTCGCGGTCAATATCCTTTGCGGCGAGCGTGCCGCAGTAATCGGTTCGTTTGAGTCCTGTCATCAAATCCATGGTTGTGCTTCCTTTCAGTTGTGATTAAAAATGGCATCTAAATCAATGTTCGTATCAAAACCGAGATCCTCCATCTCCTTGAGCTGCGCGCTGATGGAGATGCGCATAAAGTCGCCCTCGAACGAATCCAGCGTCACATCGGTCTGTTCGCCGGTGTCCATATTTTTCAGCACGGCTTTGCCGCTTTCCAGTTCGCTGTCGCCGAGCACAAGGGTGAACGCCGCACCGATTTTGTTTGCAAATTTCATCTGTGCTTTCACGCTGCGGCCGACCACGTCAAATTCCGCGTGCACGCCCTCCTGCCGCAGCGCCGCGGCAATCTGCGCCGCCCTTTGCGTGGCGTTTTCGCCCATCGAAGCGATGTAAAGGCTGCACTTGTCCGCTTCCGGGAAGGGCAAAGACTGGCTTTCCATCAGCAGCATCAGCCGTTCCAGACCGAGCCCGAAGCCGAGCGCCGGGGTGTGCGGCCCTCCGATCTCTTCCACAAGGCCGTCATAGCGGCCGCCGCCGCAGACGGTGCCCTGTGCGCCGATGGCGGTGGAGACGAATTCAAACACCGTGCGGCTGTAATAATCCAGACCGCGCACGATGGAGGGGTTGACCGAAAATGGGATGTTCATCTGCCGCAAAAAGCTTTGCACCGCTTCAAAATGTGCGCGGCAGTCGTCGCAGAGGAAGTCCGTGACCTTGGGCGCGTTTTTGGCAATTTCGCCGCAGGACGGCACCTTGCAGTCGAGGATGCGCATCGGGTTGCGGTCAAGCCGGTCCAGACAGGTCGGGCAAAGCGCGTCCTTGTGGGCGCTGAAATAATCATGCAGCGCCTTGTGGTACTCCTTGCGGCAGTCCTTGCAGCCGATGGAGTTAAGCTCCAGTTGCAGATCGTGCACGCCGAGGAAGTCGAACAGCTGCTTTGCCAGCGCAATGACCTCCGCGTCGGCAGCCGGAGACGCGGTGCCGAAGCATTCCACGCCGAACTGGTGAAATTCGCGCAGACGGCCGGCCTGCGGCTTTTCATAGCGGTAGCACGAGGTCAGATAGCACAGCTTTTGCGGCATCGGCTCATTGAACAGACCGTGTTCCAGAAACATGCGCACCACACCGGCGGTGCCTTCCGGACGCAAAGTGACGGAGCGTTCGCCCTTGTCGAGGAAGGTGTACATCTCCTTTTGCACAACATCGGTCGTGTCGCCCACGCCGCGCTGAAACAGCTCGGTATGTTCAAACACAGGCGTGCGCACCTCACGGAAGCCGAAGTTTTCGGCAACCTCCAGCGCACTTTGCTCGAGGAAGCGCCACTTGTGGCTCTCCTGCGGCAGCACATCCTGCGTGCCCTTAATGGCTTTGGTTAATATTGGCATATAACTAAGAACCCCCTTCGGGAAATGTGGAATGTGAAATGCGGGATTGAATTCGCAATGCGTAATGCGTAATGCGTAATTGAGGTCGCGAATCTATGTAGATGCAGAAACTTCGTCCGCGCCGCGACGGAAAAAGCGGTCAGCGCACCGTGCGGCGATTGTATGATGCACGCTTCAAGGCGCACTTTTGAACAAGCGCGAACCTGACTTGGGCTGACGGGTGAGGTTTAACAATCAACGAACATGCTTTTTGTCGCGTTTTCCGGTCGCGGTGCGCACGTTCTTTTCAAACGAAGAAAAACCCGCGACCTCAATTACGCATTACGCATTACGCATTAAATCAAACCACGCTTCCCAACAGTTTCACGTAGGAAAACAGCATTTTCACCAACGCGGTGAGCAGGTTGAACGGATAGGATACGATTGACGAGACGAGCGTCGTGTCATAGCTTGCGGGCGTGTGCGGACGCTCCTGTGTTTTCAGCAGCGCAAAGCGGTCCACCTCCGTCACCTCGCGAGTCTCGTCGTCCACACAATAGGCTTTGTAAACGAGCTTGTTCCCGTCGGTTTCCACCGCCGCGAAGCAGCCGCCCATGTCACGGGTGGAAAACGCCGTTTCGGCAACGTCCAGAATCGGCGGCATCGCGCGCTCGTTGACCGCGTAGCGCTTCGTGCCCGCCGTGGAGGGCAAGGCATACACCGTGCCGGCCGCGTTCTTCAAAAACTCCAGCGTCTCGCCGTGAAATTCGGCTTGCACCGTCTGCGTTTCCTGCGCCTTTTCGCCGCGTACCGGCTTCGTGCGCAGATACATATGATCGTGGCCGGAAAGGATCAGATCGATCCCCAGCTTGTCCACCAGCGGCAGCAGGCTGTTGCGCAAGATGACGGTATCGGGTTTATTGATGTTCTTTCCCGCAGAATAGAGCGAGCGGTGCATCAGCACGACCTTCCACTGCGCGTTTGACCCGGAAACGTCGTTGACAAACCAGTTGCGCTGCGCCTGACTCATCGGGTACATGTCATTGGTGTTCAAAACGGTGAAATGGATGTTGCCCCAGTCAAAGGAGTAGTAGACCCCTTCCAGGCTGCGGTTGTCGGACGTATCCAGACAGAACATTGACGGGAAAGAGAAGGTGTTGAGCTTGTTGGTGATGTTGCCGTCGTGGTTGCCGGCAACAGGCACATGGGTCAGCCGGTCGTTCGCAAAGGAAAACGCGTCAAAGTACCAGTCCCATTCCTCGTTCGTGTTGTCGTTGACATAGTCGCCGAGGTTGACGCAGAATTCCGCGTCCGGCAGCACGTTCAGCCCAGCCGCCACGGTCTGCGCCGCGCGGCGGAAATTTTCCTGCGATCCCGCCTGCACATCGGCAAGCACGAGAAACGGCACGGCGGCGTCGCCGTCGTCCGTCACAAACGAGCACGCGCCGCTCCACACATCGGCGTTTTTGTCGCCCACACGGTAGGTGTAGCTTGTGCCCTTTTCCAGCCCCTGCACGGCGACATGGTGGCTGAAGCGGCCGCGATAGCGCGTCGCCTTGCCGCTATAGGTTTCGGCAGCGGAAAAATCGCCGGAAAAATCGGCCGTTTTCAAAATCTGCACGTCGCTGCCGCCGTTTTCCTGCGTAAACCAGGAAAAGCCGCGCCCGTCGCTGCCGTAAACACAGCAGGACACGCGCGAAACCTCGCCGGCCGCCGCGGCGCAGACAGAACCTGCGCCAAGCAGCAGCACGGCAAAAACCAAACAAAGCAAACGTCGGAGCATAGAGCAGGAGTCCTTTCCGGAGAAATGTGGAATTTGGAATGTGGAATGTGGAATTGAGGGGATTTTATCTCATCATCAAAGCTCATTTCAAGCCGCTGTTTATAAGCAAACGAACTTCACGGCAAGAGAGCACTTGTCTTGCCCTCCCCTTTTGGAGCAATGTCGTCAACTTAAGAAATCACTGGGTAAGCTGTCCCCGCTTTAGCGGGGCGCGGGTCTCCTGCGGAGATCTCTGCGCAGCAGAAGCGCCGACCGAGTTGCGGGTTGCCGGTGGCAACCTCTGCGCAAAGCGCAGAAGCAACGACCGAGCCGGCAGGCGAGACCCCGGCAGGCGAGACCGAAAGTGGCAGCCGCAGGCTGACGAAAGGGGCATCACGCGCAGCGTTGCTGCGCGCACGGGGCGGCGGGACGAACCGTGCGTTGCACGGTTCGAAAACGAAGCGACGCTTCGTTTTCCGCGCGGCAAATGCCGCGCGGTCCCGCCGCCGGTCTGCGCACGGCGAACGCCGTGCGCAAAGCGTCCCGGAACGCGCACACTGAAATCAAATCTTTTTTACGCAGAGTAAAGCCGAAGCCGAAAGGGCATGAAGCGCGAACTTTTCCCAGATCACACGGTTCCACGTCAACGTCCGGGCTCAGCGTTTTCTCTTTCGCAAGAGAAAGAGAAAGAATGGACCCGCCGGAGGCACCGTTCGGCTGAGATAAAAGATAACGAACCACACAAACCGCCGCAAAAAAGCGTATCACGCACAAAAATGCGCTCCGCCTTTTTCCGGTTCCGAAAAAGGGTCACAACCGATCCCGGTGCGACCCTCTCGATTCAGTTTTTCGGGTTCACAATGTCGCGCCAGTCGAGGTCGCCGCGCTCCAGCGCGTGAATGAGCGCTTCGGCCGTGGCGATATTCGTTGCAACGGGAACATTGTGGACGTCGCACAGCCGCAGGAGGTTCGCCTCGTTCGGCTGGCCGGAATCCGGCTTGAGCGGATCGCGGAAAATCAACACAAGGTCGATTTCGTTGCAGGCGATGCGAGAGGCGACTTGTTCTTCGCCGCCCTGCGCACCCGAAAGAAAGCTGGTGATGGAAAGTCCGGTCGCTTCACTGACAATTTTGCCGGTGGTGCCGGTGGCGCACAAATTGTGGCCGCTGAGGGTGCCGCAGTAGGCGATGCAAAACTGGACCATCAATTCCTTTCTTGCATCATGGGCAATGAGTGCAATATTCATTCGTTTTTCTCCTTTGGGACACCGAGTGTCCAAGTTCCTTTTTGTTATCATAACAAATCTTTGACAAGAAAGCAAGACTAATAATAGAAAAAAAGCAAATTAAACAAAAAACTATTTTCTTTTTCGGTATTTAGGAGAAAATCAAAGGAATATTTTCCCCCTCCAGCCGTCCGGCGATGCTGCTCAGCGGCAAAAACGAGATCGCGTCCGGCGAAAAAAAGCCGGGTTTCATTGCCGCATAGCGCAAAGCGCGGTCCTCCGGCACAATGCCGATGAGCTGCACCTCGCTGCGGTCGATCACGTCGTCAATGTTCAGCAGCAGCCCGCGGCGGATGTCGCGCTTGACGGCGCGGTTGAGGATCAGACGGGTTTCCTTCACGCCCTGCGACTCCATCTCCTGCGCGGTGCGGCAGGCCGAGCGCACCGACGTCGGGTCGGGCAAAGCCACAACGATGCCCGTTCTTGCCGCGGCGCACGCAAGCGAAAAGCCGGTACCGATGCCGGCGGGCGCGTCAAAAATCAAAACGTCAAACTGCTGTGCATAGCCGCGCATCATCTCGCGCACCTGTGCGGGTGTGAACGTGCCGTAATCGGTCGGGCACGGCAGCAGAGAGATCGCGCCGGCGTCGAGCAAAGCGTCGTTCAGCTCACAGTTTTTGTTCAGCACGTCGCCCCAGTCATAGACAACGCGGTCGGCAACGCCGAGCAGCAAGTCCGCGCAGCGCAGATCGTCAAAATCAACCAGCAGCACCCGTTTGCCCCGCCGCGCAAAAGCGAGCGCGAGCGCGAGTGCAAGCGTGGTTTTTCCAACGCCGCCTTTGCCGGACGCAACAACAATGCGTTTCGCCATAAAGAGCACCTCCGATTCCCGGTTTAGTACCCGCTGATTAACTCGGTGCGTGAAGATTGGCGAGGAAATTTTTCGTCAGATGTAACAGAAATCGCGCAGCAAACCTGACGGTTTGCAAGAGATTTCTGTGCAAAATGACGGAAAATTTACCGTCAATGTTTGCGAATTCGAGTTAATCAGTGGGTACTTTACTTGAGCAGCACTTCGTCGGATTCCTCCGCCGAAGAAGCCGGTTTATGAGAGAAATAATATTCCATGATTTTTGAGGCTGCCGGTGCGGTGGAACCGCCGGAGCCTGCGCCTTCAATCACAACCGCGATGGCGATCTCCGGGTTTTCAAACGGCGCAAAGGTCATGATCAAGCCGTTGTAGGTATCCACTTTTGCCCCGCCGATCCATTTTTCGACCGTTGTTGTACCGGTCTTTGCGGCCACATCCACGGGCACCTTGGAAAAGTCCGCGTAGCTGTATTTGCCGACATAGAGCATACCGCGGTGGACAAGATCCCAGTTTTCCTCTTCAAAATCCGCGTGCGCAAGCACCTCGGTCTGCGATTGCAGATGCGTTTCGGAAAAATCGGCCGACATCACGGATTTCACCAGATGGGCGCGGTAGCGCACGCCGCGGTTGGCGATCATGGAAACATAGGAGCAAAGCTGAATGGGCGTAAACTGGTTGTCGCCGTGGCCGATGCCGGCCTGAATCGTCAGACCCGGCGTCCACAGCTCGCCGCGCGAGGTGCGGAACTGATAGGAGTCCACGGTGCCCTCGGCCTCCGCAAGCTCCACGCCGGTCTTTTCGCCGAGACCGAAGATCGTGAAATAGCGGTTGAGCTTTTCAATGCCGAGCAGACGCGCCGTTTCATAAAAGAAGATGTTGCAGCTATGATACAGCGCGTTGACGACGTTCTGTCCGCCGTGAAAGCCGGTGCAGCCGGGCTGGTAATCGGAAAAATAGCGGTATTTGCCGCCGCAGAAGATGTAGGTATCCTTCGTGATCACACCCTCCTGCAGACCCGCCATCGCCACACAGGGCTTGATCGTGGAACCCGGCGTGTAGGTGCTGCGCAGCGCACGGTTCCAAAGCGGCTTTGCGCTCGAAAGGTTGAGCTTTGCGGAATTTTTGTTGTAGGTTTCCAGGTTGAACGTCGGATAGCTTGCGCAGGCCAGCACATCGTTGTTCTTGGTGTCCATCACAACAATGGCGCCGGCGCGCACATTGCCGCGCACGGCCTGCTGTTCCAGAATCAGATCCTTCAATGCATCCTGCGTCACCTTTTGCAGATCGCGGTCGATCGTGAGGATCACGGTGTCGCCCTGCTGCGGACGGACGGTATACGTTTCGCTCGTGTTGCCGTCGCGGTCCACGGTGATGACCTTTTCGCCCGCCGTGCCGCGCAGATAATCCTCCAGCGTATATTCCAGGCCGCTCTTGCCGATCAGGTCGTTTTTGCCGTAGCCTTCGTCCTTTTTCGCCTCATACTCCGAAGGGCTGATGGCGCCCACGATGCCGAGCAGATGCGGCGCGATGGTGCCGTCCACATACTCGCGCTGCGCTTCGATCTGCACATCCACGCCCGGGAAAATGTCGCTGCGCTCCTTCACGGCGGCAACAAGCTCCTGCGGCACGTCATGGGCGAACACATAGGGCGTTGCGGTGTTGAAGCCCTCCTTGTGCATGGAATAATAGACCGAGGCGATGTCGCGCGCGTCGGACAGACTGTAATTGCCGAGGTCATAGCGCTCCACCAGTGCGGCGAAGCAGTCCTGCGCCGTGGCGTAGGGGTTCATATGCAAAAAGGCCTTGCTTTTCAGATAGCTGACCTCGTTGTCCTTGTCTTTGAGGAACACGGGCGTGCCGTCGCTTTTGATGCGCAGCGGCAGATTGTCGGTCCAGTCGGCGTCACCGTAGGCGGAAAACAGGCGAATGAGCGAGAGAATGATCTCATTGCGGCGCGCGCTTTCCTTTCCGGGCGGAAACAGGTTATAGTTGAACACGATTGTGCGCACCTGACGGTTTGTGACCAGCAGATTGCCGTTGCGGTCACGAATTTCTCCGCGCAGCGCCTCCACAGGCACCGTCACAGTCTGCGCAGCGGTCTGCCGCGCCTGTTTTGCCTGCACAACCTGCACATCATAAAGGCGCACAAGAAACACCGCGATCGCCAGGGCGATGAGCGCCATGACCGCAGAGGTTCTTTTCCGGTTATACGGTTTTCGCATGAAATCACCAACTTTTTTTTGGAATGTGGAATTTGGAATGTGGAATTTGGAATTGCGGTAGAGGGGGCGTAGGGAGAAATCCGTAGGAATTGCTTTTTCGTGTGCGCCTTCCTCTTTTGCGCGCAGCGACGCTGCGCGCACGGGGCGGCGGGATGAACCGTGCGACGCACGGTTCAAAAACGAAGCGATGCTTCGTTTTTCGTGCGGCAATCTGCCGCACGATCCCGCCGCCGGTCTGCGCACGGCGTTCGCCGTGCGCAAAACGTTCCAAAAAGCGCCTGCTGAAAAACGATTTTCCGCTGGGAAAAGCCGAAACATCAAGGGCATGTAACGCGAACGATTCCCATATCGTTCGGTTCCACGTCAACATCTCACAAAGCGACTTTCTCTTTCTTCGTCTATTCTTTCTCTTTCACAAGAGAAAGAGAAAGAATGGACCCGCCGGAGGCTCCAAAACGGACAAGCAAAAGCGGCAGAAGATGATTGCCGACCTGCGGATTCTGTTGTAATCGACGAACGTACCATATTATTGCACTGATCGACGCGGCGCACGCGTTCTTTTCTTGTCTATTTACCCCGCGACCGCAATTCCGCATTCCGAATTCCGCATTCCGAATTATTCGCGCAGCGAATCTCGTGCCGCCTTTGCCGCGCCGTAGCAAAGCGGCGAGACGGCGAGCGTGAAGAGCAAGGTCGGCAGCGCATTGTGCAGCAGCAGCGTGCCGCTGCGGTCGGCGCCGGTCAAAAAGCTCAAAAAGAACCACTGCGCAAGCAGCAGCAGCGCGAGCGCACAAAAGCACAGCAGCAAAAACGATTTGAGGTTCACGCGCAGCAAAAACGAGCACAGCGCCCCGCACACAAAACAGATCAAACACAGCGCGGCGGCGTAAAAGCCATCGGCAAACGGGGACGCAAAATCCCACAGCGCCCCGGCAAACACGCCGAACAGCATGGCGATCACGCTGCCCTCAAACATGGCGATTGCCACACTCATCGGCAGCAAAAGCAGCAGCGACGCGCCGCCGAACACGGGCAAAAGGCCGCGTGTGTGCTGCAAAAGGGCAGCGAGCACCAGCAACAATGCGAACACTGCCCGCCGTTTTGCCAGTTGCCGGTCAAAGGTAAAGCGTCTCATAAGGTTCCTCAGTCGGCAGGCTGCTCGATCCCCTGCCCTTTGAATTCGGTGATGATAAACACGTCCTCGAGCGACGCGTAATCCGCCGCGGGCTCCAGCACCGCATAAGCGGTCAGATCGACGTCGCTTTCCAAAATCTGCGACACCGTTCCGATGAGCAGGCCCTTCGGATACAGGCCGCCCACGCCGGAGGTGACGACCAGCGCGCCGGGCATGACCTGGGTGCTGCGTTCCAGTCCGCGCAGCATACATTTGCCGTTTTCGCTCTGATGCGTGTCGGTCGTCACAAAGCCGCTCTCGCGCGTTTTGCTTTCCAGCGCGCCGACGTTGACGGTCGGATTCAGCAGCGTATGCACAACGCAGTCGGCCGGATTGACTTTTTTGACGATGCCCACGAGGTGCCCCTCGGAGATCACCGGGTCACCGAGCGCAACGTCGTCGCTGCTGCCCTGATCGAGCACAAGCGACGTATACCTTCCGCCCCTGTCGGTGCCGATGACGTTCGCCGGCAAAAGCGCAAAATCGCTGTGCTGCTTTTTCACCGCGAGCGCCTTCTCATACGAGCGCAGCTTCTTTTTTGTTTCGCCGTAGTCGATGAGCTGGTTCTCATAGTCGGCCAGCTTTGCGCGCAGCTCTTCGTTTTCGTTTTTCAGCGTGCTTGCCGAAGCGAAGGACGAGGAAAACCAGTGCGCCTTTTCGCTCAAAACGCTGCTCACCTTTTGCAGCGGTGTGAACACCACAGACACCGCCTTGCTCAGCGGCGAGGTTCGGGAATGTCCGACAGCGGCAAGCAAAACGCCGGCCAGCAGCGCCGCAAAGACGAACAAAAAGATCTTCACTTGTGTACTTTTCAAAAACTTTCGCATAAGAAAAACTCCTTGTGCAGGATTCTCCGTCTGCGTTTCGCAAACGGAGAACAATTCGGAATTCCGAATTCGGAATTCGGAATTGCGGTCGCGGGTTAAGTAGCTATAAAATGAGCGCTTTCTCCGCGACGAAAGGTGCGGCTTCGGTTGACAATCCGTAAATTTTATTTTTTTCAAGATAAGACAATGTTACATTTGACGCATCGCGCTTTGCGTGGCGTCCCTTCATTCCGAATTCCGAATTCCGAATTCCGAATTATGCGCGCAAGCGCATCCGACGCATCGCGCTTTGCGTGGCGTCCCTTCATTCCGAATTCCAAATTCCGAATTCCGAATTATGCGCGCAAGCGCATCCGACGCATCGCGCTTTGCGCGGCGTCCATCAATTCCGAATTCCGAATTCCGAATTCCGAATTATTCACAATGCGCATCAGCGCATTGTGAATCAAATCCGCTTTCCGACCTTTTCCAGACTGTCGGATTCCAGATAGATGCCCGCGCCGTCCGCAACGCAGTCCAGCGGCGCGTCGGCAACGATGACCGGCATGCCCGTCTCCTCGCGGATGCGTTTGTCCAGTCCGCGCAGCAGCGCACCGCCGCCGGTGAGGGTGATGCCGTGGTCGATGATGTCCGCCGAAAGCTCGGGCGGTGTTTTTTCCAGCGTGGCCTTGATCGCGTCGAGAATTTGCCGGATGGAATCGTCCAGCGCTTCGCGCACCTCTTCGCTGGTGAGCGTCACACTTTTCGGCAGGCCGTCGAGCAAATTGCGGCCCTTGACCTCCATCTTGCCCTCGCCTTCATACGGCACGGCGGAGCCGATCTTGATCTTGATCTCCTCGGCGGTACGTTCGCCGACGAGCAGGTTATACTTTTTCTTGACATACTGCACAATGGCGGCATCCAGCGTATCGCCCGCCACGCGCACCGAGCGCGAGGTGACGATATCGCCCAGCGCAATTACGGCAACCTCCGCCGTGCCGCCGCCGATGTCCACGACCATGGACCCGATCGCTTCGCTCACAGGCAGTCCCGCGCCGATTGCGGCCGCCATCGGCTCTTCGATCAAACTGACATATTTTGCGCCGGCCTCCAGCGCAACGTCGTGCACGTTGCGGCGTTCGACCTCTGTGACGCCGGAGGGGATGCAGATGACGACCCGCGCCTTGGCAAACAGCGACGTGCCCATCGCTTTTTGAATGAACTTGCGCAGCATCTCGGCCGTGATGTCAAAATCGGCGATCACACCGTCGCGCAGCGGTCGCATGGCGGTGATGGAGCCGGGCGTGCGGCCGATCATCTCTTTTGCCTGGTTGCCCACGGCAACCACCTTTGCCGGTTTGCTGCTGACACTGATCGCGGCCACGGAGGGCTCGCGCATCACGATGCCCTTGCCCTTGACAAACACGAGGGTGTTGGCGGTACCGAGATCGATGGCGATGTCTTGTGAAAATAACATAACGGTTCTCCTTGCTGCGTTTCGCCGTGCGAAAACGCCGATGATGGTCGTTGATATTTTATTATAGCGCATTGTGCAAAAAGATGCAAGCCGGAAAATTTGGAATGTGGAATGTGGAATTTGGAATGTGGAATGTGGAATGTGGAATTAAGGGACGCCGCCTGCGGCGATGCGTCGGATGCTCTAAAGCGCATAATTCGGAATTCGGAATTCGGAATTCGGAATTGATGGACGCCGCACAAAGCGCGATGCGTCTATACTGTGTAGGCTAAGCTTCGAAAAAGTATTAAAGGAAACTAAGATTGAAAGAATATATTATTTACGGGTTGTCAAACAAACCGCACTTTTCGTCGCGGAGAAAGCGCTCATTTTATAGCTACTTAACCCGCGACCGCAATTCCGAATTCGGACTTCGGAATTGATGGACGCCGCGCAAAGCGCGATGCGTCTATACTGTGTAGGCTAAGCTTCGAAAAAAGTATTAAAGGAAACTAAGATTGAAAGAATATATTATTTACAGGTTGTCAAACAAACCGCACTTTTCGTCGCGGAGAAAGCGCTCATTTTATAGCTACTTAACCCGCGACCGCAATTCCGAATTCCGAATTCCGAATTCCGAATTTTAATTCCACATTCCACATTCCAAATTCCACATTCCAAATTATGCGCTCCGCGCATCCGCCGCAGCGCGGCGTTCAATTGCGCATTGCGAATTTCTAATTGCGCTTCACTCCGCGTCCTCAACAAACCGCTGCGGGAGCGTCACAAACGTGTGGTAGCCGTTGCCGAAATAGCAAAACCGTACCCCGTCCTGCGTGCGCACCCAGGGGGATGCGTAGATCTGCTGGGCGATCGTCGCCTCGGCGTCGTTCAGCGCGGGCAGTGCGGCGGCGGCGGAGGGCGCAGTCGTCTGTGCCGAATCGCTCGGCGCGGTCACGTCCTGCGTCGCCGTCGGCGCATAGGGGTCAAAGCTGTCGGTCGCGTCCGTCGCGTCGGTCACATCGGCCGGCGGCGTGACGCTCAGGAGCGAGACGAGCTCTTCTTCGCTCGCGCCGGCAAAAATGCGGTACAGCAGCGACTGATACAGTTCATAATCGCCGCTGAACACATCGTCGCGCCGCAAAAACGCGCCCGACGCGGTGTCGATCGTTGTGCCGGAATAGGTGATCGTCGGCATCACAAAGCCGGCGGCGGAAACAGCTTCGCCTTCCGCTTCGGCCTCGGCGGTTTCGTCCGCCGTCTCCGTCTGCTGCGCCTTGCGTGCTTTGGCGGCGGCAGCGGCCTGATACTCGGTCAGCTCGTCCAAAATCGAAAGCGTGCCGTCCGCGTTGTAGGTCACGGTGGAGACCATGTAGGTGTAGCTCGGCAGCATCCGCTTGTCATAATTGCGCTTGACAAAGGCGTTGTAGCTGTCGTTGGCCGTGGCCGCAAGGTCGTTATAGGATTTGAGCATCTGCGCATACAGCGCGTTGACCGTCTTTGCGGTCTCGTTCGTCGCGTCAGTGAAATAGGGATAGTCCAGAACGTAGTTGGCAACAACGGTTCTGTCGTCGGCCACCGCGGAAATCTCCTCGTGGCGCATCTCATAGTTCAGCATGGCCGTCTGCGAGGCGGCACGGCTGCCGTCTTCGCGGAACAGCGGTTCGGGCGAAAGCTCTGTGAGCGTCCAGCCGTTTTCTGCGGCGGCGTCGGCGTTGCGGCTGACAATGGCATAGACCACGTTGATGTCGCTCAGGTCGGCCAAAGCGACATAATAGCTGCCGTCCTCGGTGTGCTGCGCCTTGGAGATGTGCAGATCGGGCGACGGGTCACCGGAAGGCGCCGCGTCGGCAAGGAAATAATAGGCGCCGTCATAGTAGTAATAGCGGCTGTTGTTGCCGCTGCCCGGCAGCGAAACGCCAAAGCGTTCGGCAAGGGCGTTGAGGTCTTTTTCATCAATGCGGTAATAGCTGAACGTGCCGCTCTCGTCCGCAAAGCGGTTCAGCGGATCGGGCGTTTCGGTCACCCGGGTCGGCTGGCCGAAGGAAGCGGCATAGAGGTTGTTCGTCTGATTGAGATCCAACAGCTCGAAGAACGCGCCCACGCCGAGCGTTTTCGGCGAAAAGGGCCGGTCATACAGCGGCGCATAGGCAGAAAGGAACGAGAGCACCTCCTGCTTTTCCTCGTCGGTCAAAACGCTCAGCGACACCGGCTCTAAGCCGCTGTTGCTGCTGTCAAACAGCGTTGTGGTCAACCGCACGCCGAGCAGCGCCACCAGCGCGAGCAGACACACGCACACGATCGCCGTCAGTGCATGGCGGCTGCGGCGGGCTGCGGCGGTTTCGGCCGCACGACGCACAGGCATCGGCGCTCTGCCGGAGGAAACGTCAAGATACGGCTGCGGCACACGGCCGTCGGAAATGAACGGGCGGCGCAGCACAGCGTCGGTCGCGTCGGCCACTGCGGCCGTCTGCGGCGCGCTGTAGGAGGACACGTCCTCAAACGCATCGGACGCGGCGGTGTTCGGCTTGGCTGCAGCCGGTTCCGATGAAGCGTCCGCCGCAGGTTCATTCGTTTCTGCCGCAAGAATCTCCGGTTCAAACGGCGCGTCCCCGTTCGTTTCGGAAAACGACGGTTCCTGCGCGGCGGCAGCGGCGTCGGATGCCGCTTTTTTGGCGTCCGCCTGCTCCAGCAGCTCGAGCAGCTCCTGCTCATGGGAGGGCAGCGTCACCTTGAAATTCTGCACGCCGAGCGCCCCGGCGTCCTTGTTTGTGCCGCAGCGCGGACACACGTTCACGCCCTCGTCCAGTTTTAATCCGCAATGTTTACAAAACATAATTGTCAGTCCCCTGTTATTTATTTGGAGTGAAATGCGCAAAGCGCAATTTGAAATTTGAAATTTGGAATTTGGAATTTGGAATTTGGAATTGAAGGGACGCCACGCTGCGCGTGATGCGTCAAAGCGCTTGCGCGCAATTCGCAATTCGCAATTCGCAATTCGCAATAAGAAATTCGCAATTGCGGTCGCGGGGGATTTTAATTCGCAATTTGCAATTCGCAATTCGCAATTGCGGTCGCGGGGGATTTTAATTCGCAATTTGCAATTCGCAATTCGCAATTGCGGTCGCGGGTATAGTGAAAATAAAAAATCGGTTGTCTCCGCGACGAAAAGTGCGCTTTGGCTGATAATCCGAAAATCATATATTTTTTAATCATAGGCTATCATTGAATCTTTTTCGCATCTTTTCCGAACACATTTGACGCATCACGCGCAGCGTGGCGTCCATTCATTGCGAATTTCTCATTGCGCATTGCGAATTATGCGCCCAGCGCATCCGACGCATCGCGCTTTGTGCGGCGTCCCTTCATTGCGAATTGCGAATTGCCAATTGCCAATTGCGAATGAATTCCACATTCCACATTCCAAATTCCAAATTATTATTCTAAGTAGTCCAGCACCTCGTCGATGTGCTCGATCTCGGCAACGGTCGCCTTGCCCAGCCCCTTGCCCTTGAAATCGCCGTAGTTCATGCGGATAGCATACATCCCCGCGCCGAGCGCCCCGTCGATGTCGTTGACCGGGTGGTCGCCCACAAACAGCACCTGCCGGTTTTCAACGCCCAGCCGCCGCGCGGCCTCGTCAAAGATGCGCCGGTCGGGCTTATACACGCCGATGTCGCCGGAAACCACCACCACGTCAAACAGCGCGCGGATGCCGGCGGTGTCGAGCTTGATGTTTTGCAGCGAGGAAACGCCGTTGGTCACCGCGCCGAGCAAATAGCCGCGCCGCTTGAGCTCCTTGAGCGTTTCCACCGCCCCGGGCAGCAGCACGATGTATTTGCCGAAATCGAGGTTGAACGAATCGTAAAGCTCCTGCAGCGGCGGGTGGTTCTCCCAGCCCCACAGGGCGATCAGCTCCGGAAAATAGACCTCGCGGTCCTTGTAGCCGCCGTCCACGAGCGCTTCCATCTCATCGAGCTTTTGCAGCCGCTCCTTTTCGCCGATGTTCGGGAAATAGCGGGTCAGAAACGCCTCGCAATACAGGCGGTACGCGCCCTTTCGGCTTTGCAGCGTATCGTCAAAATCAAAAAAGACGGCTTTCACATTCAGTGTTTGTTTCATGGTCTGTCCTTTCAAAAACGTCCTTTGCCGCGCACACGTCGGCGGCAATGCCCTCCTTCAGCGCCTGCAGCGTGCCGAAGTCTGTTTCATCGCGCAAAAACTGCAGCAGATGCACCTCAAGCGGCTGCCCGTACAGATCGCCGGAAAAGCCGAGAATGTGCGTTTCGCTGCGCAGATCGGGCGTGCCGATGGTCGGCCGCACCCCGATGTTCGTAACCGCAGGATACCACACGTGCTTTAAGCAGACCTTTGAGGCATAAACGCCGCGCCGAAGCTGCACAAACTGCGGCGGAAAGCTCTGGTTCGCGGTCGGAAAGCCGAGCGTGCGTCCGCGCCGGTCGCCGCCGATCACGTCAAACGCATAGGAAAACGGCCGGCCGAGCATCGCGTTTGCCGCAGGCAAGTCGCCCGCCTCCAGCAGCAGCCGGATGCGTGTGGACGACACCGGCGCGCCGTCAAACAAAACGTCGGGCGCGATGTGGACCTGCATACCGCATTGTTCGGCGAGCGTTTGCAGCGTTTGCACGGTGCCGACGGCCTGTTTGCCGAAGCGGTAGTTGTTGCCGCAGCACAGCGCCGCCGGAGAAAACGACTTTCGCAAAAAGTCCAAAAATGCCTGCGGCGAAAGCGCGCGCAGCGCCTCGAAGGAAACGATCTCCAGCGAAAAACCGAGCTGCCGCAGCCGGCGGCACTTTTCGTCCTGCGTCATCAGCAGCGGCGGGCAAACGCCGGTGAGCACCGCCTTCGGGTGCCGGTCAAACAGCAGCACCGCAGGCGTGCAGCGGTGTGCGTTCGCGCAGTCCAGCGCCGTTTGCAGCACCGCAAGATGGCCGCGGTGCAGGCCGTCAAAATTTCCGAGTGCAAGAACACGTTGAAGCATAGGCGAGAAGGGATTGAGGGGTTGAGGGGTTGAGGGGTTGAGGGATTGAGTGAAGAGTGAAGAGTGAAGAGTGGAGAGTGAAGAGTGGAGAGTGAAGAGTGTTGAAGGGATGCTGTTAGCTGTTAGCTGTTAGCTGTTAGCGGACAGAGAAGCCCCGCCGTGGCTTTTTCAATTCGAAATTCGGAACGGAAGTCGCGGGTTTAAGCGTGCATGGAAAGAACGCGCGCGCCGCGACAATGCGTGCGGCGATACGGTACGATCGTTGATGAGCTGCATTTGTTTTGAGGCGAACGCGGCGGAAAACGCGAACTGATCTTGCCCTCCCCTCTGGGGAGGGTGGCATCGCGCAGCGAACGCAGATGAAAAACGCGCACGCAGATTGGCGCGATGACGGGTGAGGTCGTGAACCGCAAGGCGAACGTAAAAACGAAGCATACACCGCAGCCGCACTTTTCAAAGAAAAGCAGAAAGCAACGAACCGTTGATGCCGCCGAAAAAGAGTGAAAACCGGGTCAGATCCGGCAAAATGAACCAGACTTTGCACACGAAAAAGGAGCCTCTCTCCCCTTGCGGCGCAAGGGAATTCGCAATCGCGGTCCGCGAAAAGTGCACGCATTTTTAGACCACAGCCGGACCCTTGCAGCACCGCAGTCGGTCAACGGGCGCACACAATATAGAAAGAAGAAAGATAGAATGCATACGCAGCATTTTTGCGCGCACACGCGCGCGTGAGAGAGCAAGGAATAAAAATTAAAAATTATTAAGATTTCCCCATTTGTCGCGTGTTTTGCGCGACAAAACGGCGTTTCCGGCCTTATTATGGAGGGATCTTTTTATGGAATATCGTTGGTTCAAACTCAGCAGAGAGGTTTTCGACGACGGCGTGCTGTTTCACGACCTTGCGACGCTTGCCGTCTGGTGCTATCTCTGCGCCCATGCCGCATTCAAAGAACGCGCCGTTGTTTTTGCCGGAAAGCCGACCACCCTGCAGCCCGGACAGCTCATCACGGGGCGGCGGGAAATTGCGCGTGTCACCGGCGTTGACCCGTCCAAGGTGGAGCGTGTGCTGCATCTGTTTGAGGAAGCCGGACGCATTGAGCAGCGCACCTGCACGCAGAACCGGCTCATCACCGTCCACGACGGGCTGAACACCGGCATTCCGCAGCGCAAAAAGAGCAGTTCACCGCAAACGGAGCGCCGCAAACCGACCGTGCATACCGCGCACAAGACCGAGCAAAGCCGCCCGCGCGTGTTCTCGTCGGACGCATCCTATGACATGCCCGATTATCTGCGGTGCGGGCTGGACAAGCTGCGTAATTATCAGCCGAAAAACGGAGATTAATTCGGAATGCGGAATTCGGAATTCGGAATGAAGGGACGCCACGCTGCGCGTGATGCGTCAAATGTAACATTGTCTTATCTTGAAAAAACAAAATTTACGGATTGTCAGCCGAAGTGCACTTTTCGCCGCGGAGAAAGCGCTCGTTTCATAACTACTAAACCCGCGACTTTAATTCCGAATTCCGAATTATGCGCGCAAGCGCATTACTTGCTCATGATCTTCTTTGGCAGCAGCTCCTGTGCCGCTTCGCCAACGCCGAGGAACGCCCCCTGCGGGGAAAAAACGCTGTAAAGCGCCGCGTCCGTCAGGCCGCCGAGCCTTGAAAGATCGAGCGCGCCGCCGTTGGAAAAGCGCACCGCCTGTTTATCGCTGACCGTGAGTGCCGGAAAGCCCAGCAGCCGCTCGATCGGCAAAACCGCCGTCGCAATCGTGCCGTTTTGCGCCATCGCTTCCAGTGCCGGAAAATCAAAGCTTTGCGCAAGCGTCAGCCCGTGCGCCGCCGTTCTGCAAAGCGCTGTCATGACCGCGCCGCAGCCGAGCGCTTCGCCGAGATCGGAGATCAGCGAACGGATATACGTCCCTGCCGAGCAGGTCACGTCAATGGTGTAGGTATGCGCGGCGTCGTCCGCCGCAGTGAGCGCAAGGCGGCTGATGGTCACCTTTCGCGGCTGACGTTCCACTTCCACGCCCTGCCGCGCAAGCGCATACAGGCGCACGCCGTCCTTTTGCAGCGCCGAATACATCGGCGGCACCTGCAAGCTATCGCCGCGAAAAACGTCCAGCGCCGCTTCCACAGCAGAGGCGTCACACGTCACGGGGCGCGTTTGCAGCGTTGTTCCCGTGATGTCCAGCGTGTCGGTCGTCTCGCCCAGACGAAACACCGCGCGATAGGATTTTTCGTGGGAGGGAATCAGTTCAATAAAGCGCGTTGCCGCGCCGAGCGCAACGGTCAGCACCCCGGTCGCCATCGGGTCCAGCGTGCCGGTGTGGCCGCTCTTTTTTGCGCCGGTCAGCCGGCGCACCTTTGCAGCCGCAACGAAGGAGGTGAGCCCTTCCGGCTTGTTTAAGCATAGAAATCCGTGTAACATAGAAGGAAGGAGAGAAAATAATAATTGTTCGGACGGAAAAATGAATTCGGAATTTGGAATGTGGAATTTGGAATGTGGAATGATTGGACGCCGCGCTGCGCGCGATGCGTCGGATGCGCTAAAGCGCATAATTCGGAATTCGGAATTCGGAATGAAGGGACGCCGCGCTGCGCGCGATGCGTCAAAGCGCTTGCGCGCAATTCGCAATGAGAAATTCGCAATTCGCAATGAACAGGGAAGGCTTTCCCCATTCCAAATTCCACTCTTCACTCTTCACTCTTCACTCTCCACTCGTCCCTCAATCCCTCAATTCCACATTCCAAATTCCACATTCCAAATTCAACTGATTCGCCCTGCGAATCAGTCTGCAAGCGCGCATTCCAGCGCCGGCAGCATCCGCCGGAGCGCTTCGTCCTTGCCGCAGGTAAACTGGCAGCCCGCCGCGCGTTTATGGCCGCCGCCGCCGAACACGGCGCAGATGGCCGCAGCGTCAACGCCCTCATGGGTGCGCACGGAAACCTTCAGCGTGCCGTCCTTTTTTTCTTTGAAGGTCACGCCGATCTGCACGCCGGCAATCTGCCTTGACAGCGCAACAATGGCGTCGCAGTCCTCGTCCTTGCAGCCGGTTTCCTCCAGCAGCGCGCGTGTGACGGAAAGCACGCTGACGCGCCCGTCAAAATAAAGCTCCAGCGCCTCCAGACATTTTTGCTGCAGGCGTAAAAAGCTCATGTCCTTTGTTTCAAACATCGCCACATCGATCGCCGTGTGGTCTGCGCCGCGCTCGATCAGATCGGCGGCAATGCGGTGCGTACGCGCCGTGACGTTGGAATAACGGAAGCAGCCCGTATCGGTCGAAACGCCGGTATAAAGGCAGTCCGCCATCTCCGGGCAAAACGTCACGCCCAGCGACAGCAGCAGCAAATACACCGTCTCGCTCGCCGAAGCCGCGTCGGATTCCACATACGTTTCCTTCGCAAACAGGCGGTTTGTGCCGTGGTGGTCAATGGAAAGATCGACCCTGTCGCCGTAGCTTTCCTCCAGCGCGGCGCCCAGCAGCGCCTTGTCTGCCACGTCCACGCTGATAATGTAGCGTTCTTCAAACACATCGTTCTGCAGACCGCGAAACAGATATTGATATTTTTCCGGAATCGGGTCGCTGTTGAGCAGCTTGACGCGTTTGCCGAGCTTTTTCAGCCCCCAAAACAGCGCACAGCCGCTGCCGAGGGTGTCGCCGTCCGGATTGGCGTGGGTGAGGATGAGCACATCCTCACACGTCCGCAGCCGCTGCAGCGCGGTGTGAAACTCAATCTTCATGTATGTTTCCTCTGTTGACGTCCTCTAATTTTTTGAACAGCGCCACGCCCTGCTCCACCGAATCATCGGCAAAAAACTGCAATTCGGGCGCCTTGCGCAAATGCAGCGCCGCGCCGACCTCGCGCCGGAGTCTGCCGGTGGCGGCCGTGAGCGCTTTCACAGCTTCCTTTGCGCCGTCAATGCCCTTCAGATCGCTGACAAAAACCTTGGCGAACGAAGCGTCGGCGCTGACCTCCACGCGCACGACGGTGAGCATCCGGTCTTTCACGCGCGGGTCCTTCAGCTCGCGGATGCACAGCGTGATCTCACGCCGGATGTCCTCCGCGATGCGGTTGTGTTTGTAGCTCATATGTTTACCTCCGTGGGTTGCGAGAGAGTGGAGAGTGAAGAGTGAAGAGTGGAGAGTGGAGAGTGGAATTTGGAATGGGGAATGGGGAAAGCCTTCCCCGTTCATTGCGAATTGCGAATTTCTCATTGCGAATTGCGCGCCGGCGCTTTGACGCATCGCGCGCAGCGCGGCGTCCATTCATTACGCATTACGCATTACGCATTACGCATTATTTGCAAAGCGCACAGCGCTTTGCAAATCAGAAGCACCGCTCTTTGCGTTCCTTTTTGCAGCGTTCAATGTGGCCGCAGCGATAGCAAAGCTCGTTGTCGCAGATGCCGTCGTTTTCAAAAAAGGAGCAGATGTTGCCGACCGTTGTTTCGGCAATGTTGCGCAGCGCCTCTTCGGTCAAAAACGCCTGATGCGAGGTCACGAGCACGTTCGGCATCGAGATCAGCCGCGCCAGCAGATCGTCGCTGAGGATATGGCCCGAGCGGTCCTCAAAGAACACGTCCGCCTCCTCCTCATACACATCCAGACAGGCGGCGCCGATTTTGCGCGCTTTGATGCCGTCCAGCAGCGCCTGCGCGTCGATCAGCGCGCCGCGCGACGTGTTCAGCAGCACCACGCCTTTTTTCATTTTTTCAATCGCCGCGCCGTCGATCAGATGGCGGGTTTCGTCCGTCAGCGGGCAGTGCAGCGAGATGATGTCGCTTTGCGTAAACAGCTCGTCCAGCGAAACATACGCAAGGCCGCTGTCTGCCTTCGGAAATCGGTCATACGCCAACACGCGCATTCCGAAGCCGCGGCAGATCTCCGCAAAGATGCAGCCGATCCGTCCGGTGCCGACCACGCCCACGGTTTTTCCGTGCAGATCGAACCCAACCAGACCGCCGAGCGAAAAATTGAACTCCCGCGTGCGGTTATAGGCCTTGTGGATGCGGCGGATGCTGGTCAGCAGCAGCGCCATCGCGTGTTCCGCAACGGCATAAGGCGAATACGCCGGCACATGCACCACATGGATTTTTCCGAACGCGTGGCGCACGTCCACATTGTTGTAGCCGGCCGAGCGCAGCGCGATCAGCTTTACGCCCTGCGCATACAGCGCGTCGATCACGGCGGCGTCCACCGTATCGTTGACGAACACACAGACCGCCTCGCACCCCTGTGCGAGCGCCGCGGTGGATGCATTCAGCTTTGTTTCAAAAAAGCGAAATTCCAGTCCGTGCGCCGTGCCGAATTCCACAAACGCCGGCTTGTCATAGGGTTTGGTGTCAAAAAATGCAACTGTCATGGGGCCTCCGGGGGGTAGAGAAGAGTGGAGAGTGAAGAGTGAAGACTAACAGCTAACAGCTATCAGCTACCGACTAACGACTAACGACTAACAACTAACGACTAACGACTACCAGCTCTCAGAGATTGACGCACCGCGTCAATCTCTGTACTCCTCCATCAGGAACGCTTCGAAAATGTCGCCTTCCTTGATATCGTTGAATTTTGCAAGGCCGATGCCGCACTCAAAGCCGGCCGCGACCTCCTTCACGTCGTCCTTGAAACGGCGCAGCGAGGCGATCTCGTCCTCGGTGACAACGATGCCGTCGCGCACAACACGGATCAGCGAGCCGCGCGTGACCTTGCCCTCCAGCACATAGCTGCCGGCGATTTTGCCCGCCGAGGACAGGTTCATCACGGTGCGCACCTCAATCTTGCCCAGGGCAACCTCGCGGAACTTCGGCGCAAGCATGCCCTTCATGGCGGCTTCGATCTCTTCCATGCAGTCGTAGATCACGCGGTACATGCGCATTTCAACGCCGTCGCGCTCCGCGGCCGCCTGCGCGCCGGAATCCGGGCGCACGTTGAAGCCGACGATGATCGCGTTCGACACACCGGCCAGCATGACGTCGGAATCGTTGATCGCGCCCACGCCGCCGTGGATGACGCGCACACGCACCTCGTCGTTGGAGAGCTTTTCGAGGTTCTGCGTGACCGCTTCCACCGAGCCCTGCACGTCCGCCTTGACCACGATGTTCAGTTCCTTCATCTCGCCTTCCTTCAGCGAGGAGAACAGGTTGTCGAGCGTGACCTTGTGCTGGGCGTTGAATTTGTCTTCCTTTTCCTTCTGCTTGCGCTGTTCCACAAGCTCGCGCGCCAGACGCTCATCGGACACGGCGTCAAACGCGTCGCCGGCGTTCGGCGTTTCCGCAAGACCCATGACCTCCACGGGCACGGACGGACCGGCGGTTTTCATCCGCTGGCCGCGCTCGTTGACCATCACGCGCACACGGCCGACCGCTGTGCCCGCAACGATGATATCGCCGGCGTGCAGCGTGCCGTTTTGCACCAGCAGCGTCGCAATCGGGCCGCGGCCCTTATCCAGACGCGCTTCAATGACCACGCCCTTCGCGGCGCGGTTCGGGTTGGCTTTCAGCTCGGCGACCTCCGCCACAAGCAGGATGCTTTCCAAAAGGCTGTCGATGCCCTCGCCGGTCTTTGCCGAAACGGGCACACAGATCGTATCGCCGCCCCACTCTTCGGGAACCAGACTGTATTCCGTGAGCTGCTGCTTGATCCGTTCGGGGTTCGCGCCCTCCTTGTCCATCTTGTTGATGGCCACAATGATCTGCACGTTCGCAGCCTTGGCATGGTTGATCGCTTCAATGGTCTGCGGCATAATACCGTCGTCCGCAGCCACGACCAGCACGGCGATGTCGGTCGCCATGGCGCCGCGCGCACGCATCGAGGTGAACGCCGCGTGACCCGGCGTGTCGAGGAAGGTGATCATCTGACCGTTCACATCCACACGGTAGGCGCCGATGTGCTGGGTGATGCCGCCGGCCTCGGTCGCGGTGACGGCGGTGTTGCGGATCGCGTCGAGGATCGAGGTCTTGCCGTGGTCAACGTGACCCATCACGACCACAACGGGGTCGCGCTTGTCAAGGTCTTCCTCCTTGTCCTCGCTCGCGTCGATAATCTGCTCTTCGATGGACACAACGACCTTTTTTTCCACCTTTGCGCCAAGCTCCGTGGCGACGATTTCCGCGGTGTCAAAGTCGATCACTTCGTTGACCGTGGCCATCACGCCCAGCGCGAACAGCTTTTTGATCACCTCGGCGGCCGTCATCTTCAGCATGGACGCAAGCTCGCCCACGGTGATTTCATCCGGCACCTTGATCGTCAGCGGCTTCTTGGCGCGCTCGGCGGCAATGCGTTTGAGCCGCTCCTGCTCGGTTTCGCGCTTGGCGGAGCGACCGGCGCCCTGCTTGCGATACTGCTTGCTCTTCTGGTTGAGCTTTTGCTTGCGCTGCGCGTTGTCGCTGTTCATCCGGTTCGCCGGAGCGATCTCCTCATAGCGCTCGTTGTATTTGTCGAGATCCACGTTGCTCTGGCGGGTATCCACGCGCTTGGTTTCGCCCTTGGTACGCGCCTGCAGCGGCTTGTTTGCGTCCTTTTCCTTTTTCTTTTTCTGCTGCGGCTGCGGCGCAATCGGCTTGTCGGTCAACGGCGCGGTCTTCGGCTGCTGCGGCTTTCTGTCGGGCTTTGCCGCCTTTTCGGTCTTTTCGGTCTTTTCGGCCTTTTCGGCCTTTTCGGTCTTTCGCGGCGCGGCCGGCTTTGCCTGTTTCGCTTCGTCCTTTGGTTCTTCGGCGGCCGGTGCAGCTTCTTCCTGCTGCGGCTTTTCGTCGTCCATGGCAAAGTAAGCGTCAAACGACGCGACCTGCTTGGCCTGGGTGATCGCCTCAAAGAGGAAATCCAGCTCCGGCTCCTCGAGCACGGTGGTATGCTTGCGCTCGGCGTCGTTCAGACGGTTCAAAATCGCAATGATCGATTTGCTGCCGGTGCCGAAATCCTTGGCAAACTCACTGATTTTATATTTCACTCTCGGCATAGTCTTCTTCCTTTCCTGTCGGTTCTTCCTGTGCAAGCAGCGTTTGCAGCCGCGCGGCAAAGCCGGGGTCGTTGACCGTGATCACGGCCGCTTTGGTTCCGATGGCTTTGGAAAGCGCCGCCATGGGAACGCAGAGGCTTGCAAAGGGGATTTGTTTTTGTTCGAACGTGCAGGCGTGGCGCAGCTCCCGCTCAAGGCGTTCGCTTGCGTCCGCGCTGCAAAGGCACAGGCACGCGCGGTTTTTGACGATGGCCTCCACAGCGGCGTCATGGCCGCAGGAAAGACGTCCGGCGCGTCTTGCCAGCCCGAGCAGAGAGAGCGCTTTTTCATTCACTTTGCCTCATCTCCTGCTCCATTGTATCGTAGACCGTGTCGGGAATGGCGCAGTCCAGCGCGCGGGAAATGCGCTTTGCCTTGCGCGCCATTTGCAGACACGAGAGATTTTTGCAGATGTAAGCGCCGCGTCCGGCCTTTTTGCCGGTCAGATCGAGCGAGACTTCATAATCGTCTTCCCCCTCGCCCGTTTTGGTGCGCACCACACGCACAAGCTCCTTTTTCGGAAACATCTGCATACAGCCCATGCATTTGCGCATCGGCGTCTTACGCGGCGTCTTCATGCGTTCCCTTCCGCCGACTGCGGCTTGATGTCGATCTTCCAGCCGGTCAGCTTGGCCGCCAGACGCACGTTCTGGCCCTTGTTGCCGATGGCGAGGGAAAGCTGGTTATCGGGCACGATGACCGCGCACGCACGCGCGCCGTCTTCGGACAGCGTGACGGAGAGCACCTGCGCCGGCGCAAGCGCTGCGGCCACATAGGCGGCGGGGTCGTCGCTGTAGGGCACGATGTCGATCTTTTCGCCGCCGAGCGTGTCAATGATCGAATTCACGCGCTGGCCGCGCTGACCGATGCACGCGCCGACGGGATCCACGTTTTCGTCGTTGCTCTTCACGGAAATCTTCGTGCGCGAGCCCGGTTCACGGGAAACGGACATGATTTCCACCACGCCGTCAAAGATTTCGGGCACCTCGGTCTCGAACAGTCTGCGCACAAAGCCCGGATGGCGCCGGGAGATCGTCGCATAGCTCAGGCCGCCCTCCTCGCTGATGGAGGCGACATAGACCTTGATGAGCTGGCCCGGACGGAAGTGATCCGTCGGGAGCTGGTCGGAGCGCGAAAAATGCGCGGTGGCGCGGCCGATTTCGATCGTGCAGTCGCCGGTCTCGTCGTTGACGAATTTGACCGTGGCGGTCGCAATTTCCTGATGGCGGCTCTGGAATTCCTGCGAGGCGATCTGGCGCTCTGCTTCGCGGATGCCCTGGCGGATGACGCTCTTGGCGGTCTGCGCCACGATGCGGCCGAACTTTTTCGGGTCAAGCTCAAATTCGATGATGTCGCCGAGCTTTGCGTTCGGATCGTAGTTGCGCGCCTGGTCAACGGTCATCTTTCCGCCCGGCTCTTCATAGGATTCCACGACCTCGGCGTGCACATAGATTCTCATCGTCTGCGCTTCGGGGTCGATTTCGCACACCACGTTTTCGCCGAACTGGCTGCGGGTGGCGGAGAGGATGGCCATTTTGATCTTCTCATAGAGATAATCGGCGGAAATGCCTTTTTCGGCCTCCATCATCTTTACCGCTTCGAAAAATTCTTTGTTCATTTTAGTGATCAGTCCTTCCGTCTATAGTAAGTCATTGTTTCAAAAATCAGTCGCCGAAGCCTTCAAAGTCATCGAGTTTTACCCACGCGGTTTCCTTTTTGTCGAGCGTCAGTGCGCCCCCGTCGGAAAAGCGCAGTGTCAGCACGCCGTCGGCGTAATCTTCCAGCACGCCGGAAAAATCGCGCGCGCCGTCAACGGGACGAATGGTGCGCAGCTTGATCTTCTGCCCCCTGCACGCTTCAAAATGCGCCGCCCGTGTGAGCTCGCGCTCGATTCCGGGGGAAGAGACCTCCAGACAGTACGCCTGTTCGATCGGGTCCGCCGCGTCCAGCACGGGGTTGATCGCATGGGTGAAATCCACACAGTCGTCGATCGAAACGCCGCCTTGCTTGTCGATGAAGATGCGCAGCACCCAGGTTGCGCCCTCCTTGAGAAACCGCACGTCCCACAAAGAAACGCCGAGCTCGTTGGCCACAGGCTGCGCCAGCGCGCATACGGTCTGCACAGTCGAGCCGCCCTTCGCCATTGCATTCGTCTCCTTTCATAAAGAAACGCGGGCTTTTTGGAGCCCACGTTCAAGGTTGATCTTCGGATATCGGTATGATACCACGTTTTGCAAGGAATATCAAGTGTTTTTTGAAAAAAATGCGGAAAAATACGCTTTTTGCGGCGGTATGTAGGTTCGTCGCCCTGCGCTTCTCTTTGAAGAATGCGGTTGCGGCGCAAGCTTTGCGGTTCACGACCTCACCCGTCATCGCGCAAATCTGCGTGCGCGTTTTCCATCTGCGTTCGCTGCGCGATGCCACCCTCCCCTTTGGGGGCGCTTTTGCGCACGGCTTTCGCCGTGCGCAGACCGGCGGCGGGATCGCGCGGCAAATTGCCGCGCGAAAAACGAAGCGCCGCTTCGTTTTTGAACCGTGCGCCGCACGGTTCATCCCGCCGCCGCGTGCGCGCAGCGAAGCTGCGCGCAAAAGGGCGAAAAGCGCACATAAAAAGCGTATTGCGCTCGCAGTGAAAGGCAGCAATTACGCATTACGCATTACGAATTGCACATTGCACATTACGCATTGCTTTCACCCGAACAGCCATTTGAAGAAATCACAGATCCACTGCCACAGCCGCAGCAAAAAGCCGACCGGCTTTTCACCGTTTGTCTGCGGTGCTTCCGGCGCCGGCGGTGCAGCCACAAAGCCGACCGGATCTTCGATCGGGAAGCGCTCTGTCCAGCCGAGCTTTTCGGCAATGAGATTCACGATGGCGGTGTTGTCCATTTCCGCGCCGTTTTCAAACAGATCCTGCGCCCCGTAAACGAACACGGGCACGTTTGCGCTCGTATGGGACGCGGAATGGAAGGTCATCCGGCTGTCTGCGCCGTCGGGATACAGATTGCCCGTTTCATGGTCTGCGGTGATAATGACCAGCGTGCGGCCGTCTTTTTTTGCAAAATCCACAGCGGCGCGCACCGCGTTATCGAAGGTTTTGACCGCTTCGGCAACATTGGCGCGCTTCTCCGGGTAATCCTTCAGCCCGTTTTTGGAGTCGTCGGCGTTTTTGTCGATGTGCGCACCCTCCACCATCAGGAAAAAGCCCTTGGAATTGCCGGTCGTCAGCAGCGAGACCGCCGTGGCGCACATTTCTTCAAGCGAGGGCTTCTCCGCCGGAAGGTTCAGCTTCCAGATGCTGCTGCCGAACTGCCCGAAGGCACGCGCACCGACCTGCAGTGCGGCAAGATCGGCGCGGGTTTCCAGATAGCGGAACCCGGCTTCTTCCACCGCCGACTGTTCGGCGGCGTCCTCTTTTTTGCCGAGGATGAGGTCGATGTTGCCGGAGAGCTGCTGCGCGGTGATGCTTTCGGCGTCATCGCGTGAAAGCACATGGACGCTGAACCCGGAGGGCGTTGCGCCGCTGGTGTAATCGGTGGTGACGATGCCGGTCTTCATGCCGTGCAGAATCGCGTTTTCCGTA
The DNA here is from genome assembly GCA_017454485.1 of Clostridia bacterium. Taxonomy (GTDB): domain Bacteria; phylum Bacillota; class Clostridia; order Oscillospirales; family Acutalibacteraceae; genus UBA6857. The sequence goes on from JAFTCX010000008.1 coordinate 42,311, forward strand.
ACCGAGCGCGGCTGGAGCGCTGCACGCTTTTCCTCTTCGGGAAAAACGGCAAGCATTTTGTTGTTTGTGCGCACGCCGCAGGCAAGCGCGGTTGCGCCGGCGGCGCTGTCGGTGACTTCTTTGTTGGCGGAGCGTGTGCGCGACCAGCCGAGCAGATCGGGCTGATTGTCCATGAAGATTTCGTAGCCCTGCTCTTCGGCGAGCTTGAGATGGTTGTAGCCCATGCCGTCGCCGATCATGAAGATGACATTGCGAGCTCCGCTGTCGGCGGCAAACGCGGCCGGTGCAGCGCAAAACACCACGCAGCAAAGGCAGAGGAAAACGCAGAGCAAGCGTCGGTTCTGTTTCATAAAAAAAGCCTCCTTTTTCAGGTTCGGTTTCATTATAGTTGGGCTTTGCAAAAAAGTCAAGGCAAAAAAACGCACCCTTTGCGCACAGCTTCGCTGCGCGCACGCGGCGGCGGGATGAACCGTGCTGCAGCACGGTTCAAAAACGAAGCGGCGCTTCGTTTTTCGCGCGGCAATCTGCCGCGCGATCCCGCCGCCGGACCGCGCACGGCGAACGCTGCGCGCAAGGCGTTCCGGAAAGCGCACATAAAAAAAGGCATGGTTTGCGCCGTTCATTCCAACGGAGCTGTGACGGTTTTCTCTTTTCCCCGAAAAATGCGGCTGCGACCGACGCTTCGCTTTTACGTTCGCTTAGCGGTTCACGACCTCACCCGTCATCGCGCAAATCTGCGCGCGCGTTTTCCATCTGCGTTCGCTGCGCGATGCCACCCTCTCCAGAGGAGAGGGCAAGATGGGTGCGCGTTTTCCGCCGCGTTCGCCTCAAAACAAATGCAGCTCATCAACGATCGTACCGTATCGCCGCACGCAGCGCCGCGGCGTGCACGTTCTTTCCGCGCGCACTTCCCCCGCGTCTTTCAAGTAACTTGACGCTGCCGCGACAAAATTGGAATTGCAACGAAAAAAAGCTCCACCGGAGCTTTTTTCTGCGACACTGCCCGCCCTGATACAATCGACGAACGTATATCGAACCGCACTTATCGCCGCGGCGCACACGTCCTTTTCGTACAAACTCAAACTCGCGACATCCATTCCGAATTCCGAATTCCGCATTCCGAATTAGCTATCAGCTAACAGCTCTCCTTCCCCGAAACATCTCCTGCAGCGGCGCGGCGCACTCCTTCGCCATATAGCCGCCCAGCAGCTTCGGCAGCACGGCGTGCGGCAGGCTTTGCAGCGAAACGGTGCTCACGCACGCGCCGGCGTCCGGATCATATGCGCCGAAAACCACCTGCCCGATCCGCGCGGCAAGAATCGCGCCGCAGCACATCACGCACGGTTCAAGCGTCACATACAGCGTGCAGTCTGTCAGCCGCCAGTCGCCAAGGACGGCGCATGCCGCCTCGATCGCCGCGATCTCCGCGTGGCCGAGCGGTGTTTTTTTTCGTTCGCGGCTGTTACAGCCGCTGCCGATGATGCTGCCGTTTTTGACGATCACAGCGCCCACCGGCACTTCGCCCTCGTCGCCGGCCTGCCTTGCCAGCGCGAGCGCGGCTTCCATGAATTTTCGATGCTCCATGGCGCTCAGCTCAGCCCGACGTAGCGCGAGGTGAAATACAGCATGGCGCAAACGGCGATGACCATGGTCGGCGCGGAAAAGAACGCCGCATATTTGCCGCGCGTCGAAAGCGCTGTTCGGTCGCCCGTCAGCTTCGCGTTCTCTCTTTTCCGATAAAGATACACCAGAAAGCAGATTGCGCCGCAGCCGAAAAGCGCGCCTTGCACAAGCGTGTAGGCGAGGTTCAGCGTCTGCACGGGCAACACGTCGGAAAGATAGGAAAACACCAGCGAGATGCTGTTGTTGAGCGCATGGATGAGGATCGCCGGCCAGAGCGAGCCGGTCTGCAGCACAAAATAGCCCAGCGCAAGCCCCACAGTGAAGGCAAACGGCGCCTGAATAAGATTGCAGTGCATCAGACCGAAGCACAGCGCCGAGGTGATGACCGCAAACCGGCCGCCGAAGCCGCGCAGATTTTGCATCACCACGCCGCGCAGACAGAGCTCTTCCACCACGGCGGGCATGAGCACCACGCGGATCACGCTGCTTAAAATGCCGAGCGTGCCCGTTGGCAGCGCCATGTCGGGGGAAGAAAGCTCCACGCCGAACGCGGACACGGCCGTGACGAGCAGATCGGTCAAAAGGTTCGCCGCCATGCAGAACATCAGCCCCGCCGGAATGGTCAGCAGCACATCCGCGCCGCCCTGCGGCAGTTCCAGCGGCAGCGGCACCGACCGGCCGCAGACCCTGTTCATCGGTTTGGACAACAGCAAAAACGGCGGGAGCATACTCGCCATGATTACGAGAATGTCCACCCCGTTTTGGAACAGCGCGTCGGTCTGATATTTGCTGTGCAGCGCCGGGAGAGAGAGCGGCAGCGTGAAAAGGTTTTGCAGTAAAATATAAAGCAGGATCGCCCCGCCGATGTAAAAGCCGAGCGCACGAAGCTGCATACGCTGCTTTGCGGCAAGCGTGGAGCCGAAAGCGTCCGGCGACGGGCGTCCGGGTTGTTGTTCAAAATTGTAACCGTCCATTTTTCCCTCTTATTTTGCGTAGATTTCGCCGACGATGCGGTTGACCAGCGACGCCGGCAGCGCTTTTTGCAGCAGCGCAAACACATGATACTGCGCGCCGGCGGTCGAAAGCGGGCGCGGTCTTTTTTGCTGCGACAATCGCAAGATCGCTTTGGCGAGCGCACGCGGCGGCATTCCGTTTTGCTCGTCGCGCTCCATCACGGCCACGCTGTTTTGCAGCGTTTTGCCGTATACGCCGCGCGGATCCTGCGCCTTTTCCCGCACAGCGGTAAAGCCCGTTTTGACATCGCCGGGCATCAGTGCGCAGACCTTGATGCCGAAGGGCTTCACCTCGTTGGCCAGCGCGAGCGTGAGCGCGTTGATTGCGCTTTTGGACGCCGAATAAAACGACTGGAACGGAATGGACAGCGCCGCCGCCATGGAGCTGACGTTGACGATCACCCCGTGGCCGGTCTTTCGCATGAGCGGCACGGCGGCTTTGCAGCAATGGAAGCAGCCGAAAAAGTTGACGTCGAACTGCTTTTTTGCCTGCGCGTCGTCGGTGAGCTCCACCGCGACGGAGATGCCGAAGCCCGCGTTGTTGACCAGCACGTCGATCTGCCCGTGGCGCATAAAAATTTCGGCAAACACAGATTGCACCTGCGCCTCGTCCGTCACGTCGCAGACCAGGTGGCGGACATTGCCGCTGCTTTCGCCCCCGCGGCGGGAAAGCGCATAAACAAGATAGCCCTTTTCGGCAAAGAGTTCGGCGGTCGCAAGGCCAATGCCGCTGCTCCCGCCAGTGATCACTGCAATTTTCATGATGGTTCTCCCGATGTGCCGCAAATATGCGGCTGCTTTATTTCCACGCGCTTTGCGGTTCACGACCTCACCCGTCAGCGACGGCCATACTATCAACCGAAAAGTGCGCGTTTCACCCTTTTGCGCGCAGCGTTGCTGCGCGCACGGGGGCGGCGGAACGAACCGTGCTGCAGCACGGTTCAAAAACGAAGCGCTGCTTCGTTTTTCGCGCGGCA
>JAFTCX010000084.1 GCA_017454485.1 Clostridia bacterium
AGCCAGGATCAAACACTCTAAAATATTGTATCAACACGTCAAAAGACGTATCAACCTATTTCAGAGCTTAATCGCTCAATTTCGATACTGACGTATCATCTTTCTTCCACCGAATTCCTTTCGAAATCGGCTTCCAAAATTACTGTTCTGTAAGAGTACTTCTTACTTCAAAAAAATCTCGGGTTCCTTTTCATCGTTGTTTAATTTTCAAGGTTCATATGCCGCTCCGTTCGGTTCCCCGTCCGAAACAGCTTTGCTATTTTAGCACATCATTCCTACTTTGTCAACCCTTTTTTCAAACTTTTTTCATTCTTTTTTTGCAATTTTTTCGTTTTGGTATACGTTGCCGGGTGTTCTTGTGTCACAGATCATTTTTGCCACTATATTTTGTGTTCGGGTTTCGTTTCAAGACGTTCATACAAAATACAGAAAAGGGCTGCGCCCTCGTGTAAATGAGAGTGCAGCCCAAAACCAATTAGTCTACGTATGCGGGTGTGCTTTGTGAATAGAAAGTATTCAACGGTGTTATATTACCACTTGCGTCCACTGTAAACACTCGCCAAGCCGTGCCAACTTTATTGGTTGGAACATTAAAAGTCTCTAAAAGAGTATTTCCATCATATAGTTGAACTATAGCACCCGAGCTTGACAGTGCTGTGCTATTGGAATAGGATCTATTTGTATAATCATGTACAGTATATGTAAATCCATTCGACAAACTGTCAAAACTGGTAACTGTAATCGTCTCATATCCATATCCCTGTGTGTCATCCTTATCTAGGTGACCACTATGTCCATTCTTGTTCTGGTAATAGATATGATCTGAACCACCGTTTGTTAGTGTTGCATTAAAATGCGAATCCAAATCTCTTGGAGAAGCACCCCATGAAAGAATTATTCTGTAATCTCCTGTAGTCAGGGGGCTGATAGCAATATCAGGATGACCTGTAACCTCTCCAGGTTTAATCATCAAGTTCGAATATGTTGTTGTATATCCGTTTTTGCTAATAACAGCGGAATAATTTCCGCAGGGAAGTCCAATGATGAGATTAAACAGCTTCTTGATATCATACTTAAAAATACCGTTTGAATCTGTTTTTAATGTTGTAACATAATCATCGTAACCTCTATTGTTCCATCCATTATAGATTTTTAGAGTCACATCTTTTACCGGATTGCCTGAAACTGCATCCACAATTTTTCCGCTAAATCCTCCCTTTTGACTACTGCTGGAAATCATCAATGCTGTTTGGACATATGTATTCGTCGCATCCTTAACAATAACATACTCACTAAATGGAATATAACCGTCTTTCGTAATTCTTATACAATATGTTCCATCCGGCAGATTCACATTATATTCACCATTCGAATCAGAACTTAATGATGCAACAACAAGTGCTCCTTGTTTTACAAGAATTGTCGCTCCGCTAACTGGTGTATTATTATCGGAGGATTCAATTTTACCTGAAATCGAACCATCTCCTGAAGTCTTTTTAAGATTAATCTCTTGTGCTGCACCACTGACTACGATTGACTTTGCAATGTCTGCTCCATCAATACTGGTTTTTACAGTATATCTTCCATCGTACAAATAGTCAACATATGTAGAGTTCTTACTCGAGAAAACCTCATTATTAGCTTTATAAACGGTTACATTGTTTCCAGTGATCTCATGTCCATCATCGTCTGTTAGTCTAATAGTAGTTCTATACTTCTTGTTCGGACAATCACCAAACCCGAATTTAGGCGCTATGGTTCCAAAGACACTATCAGCACTGTGAATTATAGAAAAGTATACATTTGGAAATCCTCCAAACTTTATTTGACCCTCGACATCCACTAGCTTCACTTCGAAAACTTGGCCTGAAAGAACATCTTCGAGAATTTCATATGTAAGCTTTGCACTTACTTCGACAAACCATCTTGGCTCCACTGATACGCACAATGCACATCCATGCTTTGATTCAGCATTTGTTGCATTTACGATCTCGAGTGTGGCCGTCGCTGTCGCTACAAAGCCGGCTTGTGCTTCCACTTTTGCTTCTACGACTGTTTCCAAGAAAGCAATTCCAACCTCGAGTTTGGGACCAACTTTTAACTCGGCCTTTCCTTCAGCTTTAACATCGAATGTCCTTTCTTTTTTATCATATGGCTGTCGACCGGTATCTGTTGCATATGTAAAGCCGGAAACATTTTCGGTGGTGTAAGAAATCTCCACTGAACCTTCTGCACTTAATTCTACTGGGACACCGGCATCTACTTTAACAGCAAGTCCTGGAACAGGTGTTGGAATGCGAAGCTTTGCGAAATCGAATTTTTTTTCAAATTTTCTATGCATCGCTGCATCGGCTTCGTCATCATTTTCTGTATGAGCCGTTAGTTTTATGCTTGCCTCTAAGTCAGTTGTATTTTTAAACGACATGAAGAAATAATCTTTTCTAAACAGTCTAGCATCATAGGTTATTTCCACGTCAACACTAACTTTGGCTTTTGCGACACCCGAGAGTTTCAGCCAATCGGTAATATTCCATTCCAAATTGAGTGGTGAAAACTCTGCGCTTGGATGGGCTTCAGCATCAATAACCTCGATTTTTCGTCTTTCACCCTGTCTACCAGAATTCTGTGCAGTTGAGTCATCGTTATGAATTCTCATATCAACTTTCAGAACATCATAATAATCTGTCAGTTCATTCTCTCCTGCCGTAGTGAAAGTAATAGCTTCCAAGCTCGTTTCAATTCCACCAATTTTAAAGAGACAACCATTTCCGTTCTTGTCTATTGCGTATACGACGTCATTTACTGAAAGAGACTCTACCTGCTCATCTGTATTAGAAAATGTGTATGAATACAGATCTGATCCATCTTCAAGTTCCGTAACTTCTTGAACAAGTTTATTTTTATTCTCTGTTTGATTAACAAGAATTACCGAATCATTTAAAACACCAAAATTATTTGTCGGATCATCATCAAAATTCAGTACGGTTCGTCCTTCAAAATCATTGACCGTCAGTCTCTGAAACGCCTCATAGTTTGAAGTATATTTAATCGATCTAAAAGTATTGCACAACTGCTCTTCTTCAAAGCTATAAAGATCAGCTGTGACAACAAAATGTTCTGGCAAACTGATATCAATTGTTATATTGACTTCTTCCATTTCGCAGTATTCAGGTGTCAATGCTGATATAGTTCCGATTAATGCCTCGGTATTTTCGTCATAAAAACGAACAACTAAAATACTCTCTTCATTTACATTAATAGTTGCAGTTGCTGTATCGTCTTCAACATCAATATTAGTTATTGAAAAAATTGTTCCTCCACCTGATTCAGTTGTAGAAACACCCCCAGTCGAACTGCTTGTTGTCCATCCAGCATAAAGAATCAAATCATCGTGAATTCTTGTAGTAAAAGAAAACTCGTTGACTGTTGAAGGTTCTAAAAACCATCCAGCAAAATTAAATCCTTCTCTTTCAGGATCTTGCGGTTTATCTGCTCTATCATTTGATCTTACAGTTTGCACATCATACGTGCCATCCGATCCATCATTCAGAACAAATGTCACAATATAAGATGTGTCTTCATCACCTTCGTTAGAATCAGCTTCCCACTTCGCATACACCGTCAAATCATCATAAATCGGGAACAGGAAGCTAAATCTGTATTCTTCTGCGCAGCTCGGATTTGTAAACCAGCCCATGAACGTATAGCCGCTTCTCACAGGCGCAGTCACTGCCACCGCTTTTTCACCGGCCTTCACTGTCTGCGCGGGAATTGTTGCAGGTGCGCCGGCATAGTTCAAATTGAATGAAATCGTAACTTCCTTATCCGGCTCGACCGGCACATCCGGCTTGTCCGGCTCCGTGGGTTTCGCTTGCTTCGGGCTGCCATCCGTCACATCAAAGCCGAACTTATACCTGAACACGCCGACCTTTGCCAAAGCTGTCGTATCATAGTCGCTCGCCTTAAACGCCATCGGGGAGAAGAAATCCAGAATATAATAGATCGGTAAAACAATCAGGCGCTGCAGGATGCCCGGTGTGCTGGACTTAACGGAAATCTGAATGGTCTGCGTCTCGCCCGCTTTGATGGAGCCGACCGCAACCGTGTTGGATTCGCCGTCATAGAAAAACTTCGCTTTGTTCGCCTGTGCGCGCACCTTGACGTTTTCGTAATCGGTGCCGGTGTTGTTTGTCACGTCCACGTTGAAAACAACCTCGTCGCCCCAGGCGTACTGTTCATCTGCGGGCGCTGCGCTCAGTGTGATAATGCCCTTGGATTTTGTTTTCAGTGTTGTTTCGTTCACTTTCATATCGACCGCGCCGGCAAACCCAACCGTAAAGGTACTGAGCACCAGAACAACGGCCAATAAGATGGATAAGAACTTTTTCATCGGAAAAAAACCTCCCTTTAGATTTTTTTATAATAAAAACTTCCTCTTGCCGATCTTGGTTTTCTCCCCCCCTTTTTTCTGCGTCGGCACACATTTCCAATCATTTTAGTACCGCAAAGTATTACATAAAAATATTAACACATTCTAATGTTATTGTCAATAGTACAAAAAAGTTCTATGGGGGATTTTTTATGTATTTTCGGCGTTTACGGGATTTACGAGAGGATCACGACCTGATGCAAAAGGAAGTCGCGGCAGTGCTGGGAATTCAGCAAACAGTCTATTCTCGCTATGAACGAGGGTTTCAAACCATTCCGGTGGAGCATGTGTTGAAGCTTGCAGATTATTACAGCATTTCCACGGATTATCTCTTTGGACGAACGAACAATCCAAATGTCAACAAATAAAAATCGCCGTGTCGGTTTCCCTTCACGGCATTTTTTCATTAAATTTTACAGCCTTTTCAGCAGCGCGGCCGATTTTTCCACCTCGCTCGCAAAGTCGATGCTGTGCGCCTCGATGCAGCAGCGCTTGCAGCCGATTTCTTCCAGCGCGTCCACAAAGCCCTTGTAATCCCACTCGCTTTCGTCCATCGGGAAGGTGCGGCGAATGTTCGGGATGCCCGGCGTGGGATTCGAGATGTGGCTGTGCACGATCTGCCCCTTCATCTGGCGCAGCGACTCCATCGTCTCCAGCGAGCCGACCATGTGGTAGTTGTCGGCGAGCACGGAGATGTTTTTGCGGTCCACCAGCGACGAGAGCAGCACGCCCGTTTCCAGCGTGTGGATGATGTTGCTCTCCTCCTTGCGCAGCGGCTCAATGGCGACGATCATGTCGTGCTTTGCGGCAATCGGCGAGACGACCTCGCGCAAAAACGCCGCAATTTGGCGTATGCCCTCCGGAAAGGGCACGTCGTCGGGCAGCTTGCGTGCGCCGGACGAGCCGAACACCACAATTTCCAGCCCCATTTCCTTGCCGCGCGCCATGCCCGTTTCAATGAACTCCCGCATCTCGCCGCGCGCATAGTCCGTGCCGATGATCTTCATGTCGCCGGGCAAAAAGCAGTTTGCCGATTCGCACAGGATTTCGTTTTCTTTCAGCGCGTTCCGATAGGCGTCGCGCACGTCCTGCGGTTCAAAAACGAACGACTGAAAGCCGCATTCCACAAAGTCGAACCCCGCGTTTTTGGAAAGGGCGACCTGTTCGGCAAGCTTCATGTTAAAACCTACACCGTATCTCATTATTTACCTCCTTGCTGTTGGGTGGGACCGTAATTCGCGGCCCCGGTGTATTCCACGTCGTCCGGCGTGGGGTAAACCTTCGGTTTTGTTTTGTCGCGCTGATACAAGCGCACATGCGCGCCGTGCGGCAGCAGATCGATCACATCGCAGCCGCGCCACAGCGCGGTATATTCGCGTCCGGCGGCGACTTCCTTTTTTTCGACCGTTGCAAGCGGGAAGCGCAGCTCAAACACGTCGCCCTCTTTCAGCGCGGTGAAAACAACGCCGTCTCTTTTTGTCGGTTCCGCCGGCACATCGTCCACCGTGAAGCGCAGGTCGTCGCCCATCCAGTCATACAGCCGGAAGCCCGCGCGGCAATCGCGCTTTGCCGTCAGGCGCAGCACGCCTTCGTTCGGCAGTTCGCTGGAAAGAAGCAGCACGTCGGTCTGCCGGTTCATGGGGATGTTGACCACCCACACGCCGTCTTCTTCGGTGAGCGCGTTGTCCCAAACCGCCTTGAGCGCGGTCGGCGCTGTGCCGACGCAGCAGCCGGCGATGGAACGGAAGCGCTGCAGCGAAATGCTGTTCGGTTCGCTGCCGCCGGTGAAACCGCCGACCATACGCTTATCGATGTCGCGGTAGGTGATGCCGTTTTCGTCCGGGCGGGTGTTGTCCACTGTGACATAGCCCGTGTAGCGCACCTGATTTTCGATGAGCTGGTTGCGCGCAAAGAGATTCGCGTCGTTCCAATAGGCGGCGTCCGTCCCCTTTGCCAGTTCGATCGCGCAAAGGATCATGTCGCGCACACAACAGGTTTCGCAATGTTCCTCCTCGGGCGCGTGCCACTGGGCATATTCCGGCACCCAGCCGAACGAGGACGAGAGCGAGCGGATGTAATCATAGATCGCCCTGCCCTTTTGCAAATAGGTCTCGTTCTTCGTCACACGCGCCAGCCGCAGCAGCCCGTAGGCGAACCATGCCGCGGAATGCACATGGCCGAAAAACTCCATTTTATAGTTGAAATAGCGCGACGGGCCGAGCACATGATTCGCAAGGCCGACCGCAAGCTCCAGCGCGGTTTCGTCGCCCTTCAGCTCATAGCGCCGCACAAGGGCAGGCAGCATGAGCGCGTTGCGGATGGGCTGTTCGCCGCGGCCGGTGTGGCGGGTCAAATCAAAGCCGCCGTCCTTCAGATAGACGTCGTTCGGGAACTCAAAGATCGGCTCGGTCTCCTGAAAGTCGCCCGACCAGAATGTGCGCACCTTGCGCTCGATGACCAGCGAACGCATGCCGGCAATCAGTTCGCGCGTGCGCTTTTCGGCCTCGAAATCGTCGGGAAACTCTTCGGTGATGAGGTTCAGCGCGGGTAAGATGTAGCCCATTTCATGAAACGAGGCGTGGACGGTGTGCGTCCAAGGATAGGGTTCGCAAAAGCGCAGCCCGTGTGCGCCCCAGGAGCGCATCAGATGCCGCCGCAGCGACTGCAGCACATCGGCGCCGTCGGACGTGCCGAGCATCTGCATCGCGCTGTGCAGCCCCTCATACCAGGAGCCGACCAGCTCCGCGTCGTCCACGCGGCAGTGCGCGGCTTCGGCGGGCTTTTTGTTCGGCAGCAGCAGCCAGTACGGCAGATTGTCCTGCGCCTTGTCTACCATATGCGTGATATAATGGTGCACCAGCGCAGCGCTTTGCAGCGGGTCAAACGCTTCATATCGTTCATTCATCGCCGTAGACCTCCGCGTAGCGAACCTGCCCGTGCGAAAACGTGCCGTCGGGCAACAGCGTCAGCACCGTGTAGCCCTGCAGCCATTCGGACTTCGGTGCGCCGCGCTTTTTCAGCCCGTAGGCACCGTAACCGGAGGGCTCGATATAACTGAGCATAACGCCGTCATAGAACACGCCGAAATTGTTCAGATGGTCGTGGCCGCAAAAAACGGCGGTGGTGGTGCCGCTTTCTTTGATTGCGCCGAACAGCCCGTTTTCATAAGCCGTGGAGCAAATATCCTCGCGCTTGTCGCCGTAAAGGAATTCACCGTTTTCCGTTGCAAGATCATAGGCGTGCAGCGGAATGTGCACCAGAAGCATGGATTTATAATCGCCATACTGCTCTTTGAGCGCGGCAGCCTTGGCGCGATACCACTGCACCTGGTTTTCATGCGGGCCGTCATAGTGCTTGCCGTCAAAAATCTCATGTGCGGCACGCATGTCGTCATTGATCTCGTCGAAGGAATCCAGGCAGAACACCGTCTGGGTCAGGCTGCCGTCGGCAGAGAGCAGATTGATCGCGTAATTGCAGTCGCCGTCAATGTTTTCCGGGCCGCGGCGCATCAGACAGTGGGCATAAGAGGAGAAAATCTCCACCATTTCCGAACGGGTGATGGAATACTTGTTGTCGCCCTCATGGTTGCCGAGCACGCCGCCCCAATAGACGCCGAGCTGCTCAAAAATCTGCGCGAGCTGGTGGGCGCGTTTTTCGTTGCGGCCGGAGGTGACGTTGTCGCCGCCGAGCAAAACAAGGTCGGGCTTTTCGCGCTGAATGCTGTCCACCATGCGCTCAACCGTGACAAAAGACGTTTTGTTTTTGCCGTCCAGGTGCATATCCGTGAACATGAGCACCTTGAACGTGTCGCCGGCAGCCTTTTGCAGCGTCACGCTGTCTGCGTCCTCGGCCGTGATTGCAACGTCTGATTGCTGAACGGGCGCAATTTCATCGATCGGATAGTTCAGGGGCATCGGCAATTGCGTGAGGGTGATGACGCCCCCGGCGATGAGGATTGCCGCGAGCACGCAGCACAGGATGATGATTGCTTTCTTTTTCATGCAGGTTCCTCCTTTGGGTGCTTTAGTACCCGCTGATTAACTCGGTGCGTGAAGATTGGCGCGGAAATTTTTCGTCAGATGTAACAGAAATCGCGCAGCCAACCTGACGGTTTGCAAGCGGTTTCTGTGCAAAATGACGGAAAATTTACCGTTAAGATTTGCGCATCCGAGTTAATCAGTGGGTACTTTACGCTTTCATTATAGCAAAATGTACCAAAAAAGCAATCATTCTTTGCATTTGTTCATGGAAATTTATCATTTTTTTAGGACCTTTTTCCGCTTTTGCAATTGACTTTCCCTTTGTTCGTTATATAATAGAAACTGAAAGAGGAGGTGGGCGTATGAAGACCGATGTCTTTTGTCCCGTGCTGCGCTTTGCCGTTTGCTCCGATCTGCACATCCACGAGGAAAACGATGTGCAGGTGCAGCGGCTGCGGCAGCTCATGCAAAGCGCATACCGTCTGGCACAGCAAAGCGAAAGCTACCGTGCGCTGGACGCATTCTTGTTCGCCGGCGATTTAACAAACGGCGGCACACCCGCGCAGTACCGCGCCTTTTGGGACGCTGTGCAAAGCGAAATTCAACCCGAAACGCGCGTCATCGCCTGCGTTGCGCGCGCACACGACAACTGGGAAAAGGGGCGCGTTGCCGAAAAAACCGGGCTGCGCCATTTTCGAGAGATCACGGGGCTTTCCACCGACACGCATCTGCGGCTGGGCGCGTTCCATTTCATTGCGATCTCCACCTGCGAGAAGAAAGGGCGCTATTACAGCTACAGGCAAAAGCGGTTTTTGCGCCGCGCACTGGCGCAGGCAGCCAAAGAAAACCCGCGCCTGCCCGTGTTTGTGATGCAGCACGAGCACATCACCGGAACGGTTTACGGCAGCAGTACGTTTGACGGCTGGGGCAACGCATATTTCAAAAAGATTCTTGCGCGCTATCCGCAGGTCGTACATTTTTCCGGCCATTCCCATTACCCGCTGAACGACCCGCGCTCGGTGTATCAAAGCGATTTTACCGCCGTCGGCACCGGTGCGCTGCGCTACGCGGAGTTCACGGTTGACAAGCAGCGCACCGTGCACCCGCCGCAGTATGAGACGATTGCGCAGGGATGGATCGTGGAGGTGGATGAAGCCGGCCGCGTCAAGCTGGACGGCTACGACTTTTTGAGCGGCACGCGCCTTTGCTCCTATCTGCTGCACGTGCAGGGCGAAAAGAAAAACTTTACCCTTTCCCCGGCGCAGCAAAAAGCGCGCAGCAGCGCACCGCGCTTTCCTTTCGACGCAAAGATCGAAACAGAGCGAAGCGAAAACGCGCTGACCCTCACCTTCCCCGCCGCAGAAAGCACCGACGGCTTCCCCGTGTTTTTATACCGCGTGTTTTTCAAAGACAAAGACGGCAAAACGCTCTCTTCGGCGTTTGTTTTGCATGAATACTGGTTCGCACATGAAAAACCGACCTACACCTGCACAATGGAAATTCCAAAGAACGCTGCTTCTCTCACTGTCACGGCGGAAAACGCCTACGGGATGACGGGCGCGGCGCTGACAAAGGAGGATTTCTGAGATGGGCAAACTGAAAGAAAAGCTTTCCGCAATCAAGAATAACCCCTCGTTCACCGTCAAAGAGCAGCTCGGCTATTCCGGCGGCGTGTTCGGTAACGCCATGGGACAGGACTGCGTCTACACCTATTCCAGCAAATTCAACCGCGATTTTCAGATGATTCCCCCGGGAAAGCTGAACTTGCTGGAAAACGTGTCAACCATCGTCGCCTTTCTCATTCCGCCGATCGCCGGTCCGATCCTTGACAAGCCGACGCCGCTGGGCAGACAGAGCACCGCAAAAACGATTTTGCGCCTGACGCCCATCCCCTTTGCGGTCACCAGCCTGCTGCTGTTCGTGGTTCCCTCAAACAGCGCGATTCTCAATCTGTTTTGGGCGCTCATCCTCACGATTTTGTTTGAGGGCGTGGATGCGTTCTTTGACATGGCGATGACGACCGTCTCTCTGCGCATGACGGCGAACCCGAAAGACCGCAAGAATTTTTACACCATTGCCTCCCTTGCGGCGTCGCTGGGCTCCATGCTGCCCGGCTGGCTGCTGCCGATTGTTGTGGAGCGCTTTTCCGATATCACCCAGCAAAAATGGGCGCACTTTTTCGTCGCGTTGTTCTTCTGCCTGCTCGGCGTTTCCGTGATGCACGCGCCGTATTACACGCTCAACGAAAAGGTTGCCGTCTCACCCCGAAAGGGCGAAGAAAAGGTCGTTTGGAGCCGCAAAAAGATTTCCGCGATTTTGCACAACAAGCCGTTCATGATCGCAATGCTCGCATCGATTTTTGAAACGATCCGCAAGGTCACCTACGACCTTTTGCCCGACCTTTACCGCGAGACGTTTGACAACTACGGCATGAAAGCGATCATCGACATGATCAGCGGCTCGCTCTCCTATGTCGGCCTGTTCCTCGTGCCGATCATCGGCGCAAGAGTGTCCGCACGTTCGATGCTTGTGGGCGGTCATCTTTATTCCACCGCGTTTTACGCCGCCATCGCGCTGTTCGGCGCACGCTTCGACCTTTCCAAGGTGCGCAAATGGCGCTATCTGATCGGTGTGCTGATCGGCTTTTCCGGAATGCCGAACTCCGGCATGGAGGCCTCGCGCAAGATGATTGTGGCAGACTCCACGGACTATATGGAATGGTACAGCGAGCAAAAAATGGGCGAAGCGATCCGTTCGGACGGTCTGCTCGTTGCGGTGCAAAGCATCGTCACCCGGCTGAACACGCTCATCCGCGTCAACATCAAGAACCTTTCGCTGCTGGCCATCGGCTATCAGAGCGGCAAAAAAGACGCCGCCGGCAACGCGATCAAAATTGTGCAGTCGCCCGCCACGCTCAAGGGCATCTACTTTGTGGTTGCGCTGTGCGGTGCGCTGGGCAACCTTTTGCCCGCGCTCATGTATTCGTTTGACCGCTTCACCGGCAAGCGCAGAGACGCGATTTTGCTGGAGCTGGACGAGATGCGCGCAAAAAGAAAAGCCGCCGAGACGGCGGACATTTTGGAAACGGTGGGTGAAAACGCATGATGCTGCCAAATGTTTACAATTACGGAACGCTGTTCGCCTTCAGCGGTCTGGACGGCGAAAACGAACACAACAACGATTTTTGCGGCGTGACGATGCCAACGCCGGTCACGATCCGCTTTGATTCAAAAACGCCGGTGTCCCTGCACTGCGCGGTCCAAAGCGCACAGATGAACACCGTGCTTTCGGACATGATCGAAAGCGACGAGCTGCTGCTGCTGTTCGCTGACAAGCACACCGTGCTCGGCCGCAGCAGCGCAAGGGTGTCTGTCTTTGCCGAAGGAATCGAAGCAAAGCCGCTGGACGGCGCAGCAGTAATTTTCGCCGACGGGTTTGCTTATGCGCTGCTGACAGACGGCGAACGCTTTGCCTTTTGCCGAAAGGCGACGGCAAAAGAAGCCATTGCTGCCGCAAAGGAGAAGATCGCGCAGGACCTTGACGCACTGCGGCAAAAAAAGCTTTCCTATTACGCGCAAAAGCCCCCCTGTCCGCGCAGGGACTACGAGCGGCTTTACTACAAATGTCTGAGCGTCAACAAGGTCAACGTCTACAGCCCGCAGGACGGCATCGACTGCCGCTTCACGACGCCCGACCGCTTGCCGCACCGGCATATGTGGCTGTGGGATTCCATGTTCCACGCAATGGCGTTTGTGCGCTATGACCCGCAGATGGCAAAGGACAGCATCCGCGCCGTTTTGCAGTGTCAAAAGGAGGACGGCTTCCTCCCGCACCTGATGAAGAGCCGCACCGACACCTCTTCGATCACCCAGCCGCAGGTCGTCGCCTGGGCGGCGCTTGAGGTTTATCGAACAACCGGCGACAGGACGTTCCTTGCCGAATGCGCAGAAAAAATTGCGGCGTTTTTGCTTTGGTTCCCCACGCACCGCGACAAAAACGGCAACGGGCTGCTGGAATGGAAAACCGATTTTTCCAACGTGCGCTGCCGCTGCGACGAAAGCGGCATGGACAACTCCCCGCGCTTTGACACCACCGAGACGCTCGAAGCGATTGACAGCTCCAGCTTTTTTGTGCACGACTGCCGGTGTATGGCGGAGATTTTCCGCGTTTTGGAAAACGAAGCGCAGGCCGAACGCTTTGACGCGCTGGCAGAGCGCACAGCGCAAAAGGTCAACGAACTGCTTTGGGATGAAGCTGTTGGCGCCTACTGTGACCGCACGCTTTCGGGAAAGCTGACCGGCGTGCTGACCTGCTGTTCGTTTTTGCCGCTGTTTGCCGGCATCTGCGACGAAGAAAAAGCGGCAAAGCTTGTGGAGCTTTTGCAGGACGAAACAAAATTCGCCGTTCCCCTGCCGGTGCCGTCGATCTCGCGCGATCACCCGGATTTCGGCACCGATATGTGGCGCGGCGGCGTGTGGCTGAATTTCAACTATTTTATTATGCGCGGACTGCAGCGCTACGGCTATGGCGATCTTGCACGCAAGCTGCGCGAGAAGACGCTGCAGACGGTGGAACGCTATTTTGCTCAGACCGGCGTGATCTTTGAGTTTTACGATGCGCTCGACCGCGACGTGCCGTGGCACTTGGAACGCAAGGGGGCGCAGCCGGCAGTGCCCGATTACCGCGTGCGCTATCATTCGATTGCCGATTTCAACTGGTCAGCCTGCTTCACGCTGCTGATGCTTTTGGACGAGCCTGACACGGAAAGGAGCGACGCATGAACCTGTTTTTCAAAAAGCTCGCCATCCTCCTCGTTTCGCTTTCCATGTTCATTGAGCCGCAGATCGTGTCGTTTTTCCGCGGCGGCGAAAGCGCGTTTTTCAGCGACTGGTCGGCTGCGCAAAGCTTTGCACGCTCTGACGCACAGGAGCTTTCCAAGGACCCCGACCGCGATTTTGTCATTCTCAATCTGGCCGACATCCAGCTCACGAACAACGATTCGCTCGGCGATCTGTTTGATAAGGTGAAGGCGCAGACCGATCAGATGGTCCGTGACACAAAGCCCGACCTCATCACCCTCACCGGCGACAACGCCTGGGGCGACTTTGCTTATGTGAAATTCATCAAGTGGATCGACAGCTACGGCATCCCCTGGGCGCCGATTTTCGGCAACCACGATTCCGAGCGCTGCCCCGGCGCGTTCTGGGTCGCCTATAACCTCGCCAAAGCCAAGCACTGCCTGTTCCGCTTCGGTCCCAAAGGCATGGGCTGCGGCAACTATATTTTGAACATCACGCAAAACGGCGATCTGCTGCACAGCCTGATCCTGATGGACACCCACGCGGAGATTGCCGCCGAAAACATCAACGGCACCCCCGGCGAATTCCATTATGACCACCTTTGGGAAAACCAGATGCAATGGTACGCCTGGGCAATCGACGGCATTGCAGCGGCGGCCGGACATCCGGTGGAAAGCACGGTGCTGTTTCACATTCCGATGTACGAATACAAGACCGCATGGCAGGAAGCCACGGGGCTGACGGAATGGCACGATTATGCGCCCGGCACGTTTCAGGGCGACTATGCCGAAACCGGTTTCGGCATCCGGCTCGATCCCGGCGGCTGGCCGGAAAAGAGCAACGGCTTTTTCGATTTGCTCAAGGAAAAGGGCAGCACGAAAAATGTGCTTTGCGGCCACGACCACTGCAACAGCTATTCGCTCGTTTATCAGGGCATCCGCCTGACCTTTGCGCTCAAGGACGGCCCGGGCGGTTACTGGCTGCCGCAGCTTAACGGCTGCACGACCCTGACGATCGACGCGGCGGGGCACGCGACGCCGGAGCACCATGATTATACCTTTGAAGGATAAAGTGCCCGCTGATTCTGCGCGCAGCGAAAAATCGCTGCGCGGGGCGCGGCGGCGGGACGCCTCGTGCGATTGCACGAGGCAAACGCACGCGCAGCGGCGCAGCGTTGCTGCGCCGCTTTGTGCGTGCGTTTCGCACGGCGCGATGCGCCGTGCGGTCCCGCCGCCGCCTTTGCGCACGGTGCGTATGCACCGTGCGCAAAAAAGCGATAAAGGAGCAAAAAAAGATGGCCCAACAGCCATCTTTTTTCATGTTCCGTTTTCATCGAACAATGCGCACAAACGAGAAAATCGCATGGAAGAAGTTGAACGTCACCATCGCAACAAAGGCGAGCGGAAGGAACGGATGTCCGACCGGAAAGCCGTGGTTGGCAGCATCCTTCAGCTCGTCTATCGGCGGGAAAAAGTCTTTAAGCCGAAAAGAGAACAAATCCTTGAACGCATCCTTCACCACACGTTTGTACATCTCTTCAGAGGAGATCACGTTGTAGTTTCGCGCAAGCAGCACTTCACCGTCGCGCTGCACGGAAATTTCAAGCGGACCGGTGTTCCTGACAGTATAGCAGTAGGCCTCCCATTCGTTCGCCGGAAGCTGATGCACCGGTTCGCCGTTGACAAAGACGTCTGCAGGCAGGGGGTCAAGGTAATGAATCCACAGCTCGTCGCCGACAGCAATATCATCGCCGTTTTGCAGGTTGTAGTAGCCCATGCCAAGCAGGTGGTCTTCTTCATAGAGCGCGAGCTCCGGCGTGTATGCGTCCTGTTCGTCAACATCCTCTTCTGCAAACGCGAAGGGAACCGCCGACAGCAGCAACACGAGCGACAGAATCAATGCTAAAACTCGTTTTTTCATATAAATATCTCCTTTTGGTAGATTTGAGCTTCCGCCCACTCATATGATAACATAGCCAAAAAGAAATGTCAACATTGAAAACTATTGTGCTTTTTCACAAAGCAGTGTCTGAGCAACCGCCGCCATTTCCGGCGGCATCTGTGCCGTGCAATGCAGCACCTCCCCCGTCACCGGATGCGTCAGCGTCAGCGCGCCGCAGTGCAGCGCCTGGTGGTCAATGCGCTTGTCCGGCGTGCCGTACATCCGGTCGCCGAGCAGCGGTGCGCCGAGATGGGCAAAATGTACGCGGATCTGATGCGTGCGCCCCGTTTCAAGGTGGATTTCCAAAAGGGTCAGTTCGCCGTCGGTTGAGAGCGCCTTCCAGTGCGTCACAGCCCGGTCGCCGCGCGTATCCACGCTGCGCAGCGTTTTCATCGGGTCCGGCCGCCAGATCGGTAAATCGATCGTACCTTCGCCGGAAAACGGCGCGGTCGCAATGGCGTAATAGGTCTTTTGCACCTGCCCGTTCAGCCGCGCGGCGGCATGGGTGTTCAGCGCACAAACCACAAGCCCGGACGTGCCCTTGTCGAGCCGCCCGACCGCGCGGAATGCGCCGCTTTTCCCCTGCTGCTGCAAATACAGCGCCACACAGTTCGCCAGCGTGTCGCCCTGATGGTTGTGCGATTCATGAATGGGCATCAGCGCCGGCTTGTTGACGATCAGCAAATCATCGTCCTCATAGATCACGTCCGGCAGCGTCTGTCCCGCTTTTGCAGGTGCACCGTCATCGGGCAGATTGAGCGTGAGCACGTCGCCGGTGTGCAGAAGATCCACGGTACGAATGTGTTCCCCGTTGCGGCAGATGCCCATCTCGGTTTGCTTGAGTGAGCGAATCAGCCGCGAAGAGCACTTGCAGTGCGATTTCAAAAAGGAATAGACCTTTTTGCCGTCAAACGACGCGTCAACGGGATAATCAATCCTGCGCATGGCGCACCTTATCGGAATATTCGTCGAGCAGGCGGTTCTTTTCACTCCAAAGCTTTTCGGAAAGGTCAACATAATAGCGGTGCGGATTCTCGAACCGCTTGACCTCGTCCCAAAGCGTTTCCACCTGCGCAAAGCAGTAGGTGCGGATATCGGCGATCTCCGGGTTTTCATAGCAGCGCTTGCCGCCGTCAAAGATTTGCATCTGCAGCTCCTTGGCCGTGTAGTTCGTCACCGTTTTGCGCTTCCAGGTATACACCGGGTCAAACAGCTCATAGGGCTGACTGTCGTCAAGCTTTTCATCAAACAGCGTCACAAGGTCGGCGATGGCCTTGCCCGTGTCGTTGTCAAACAGACGGTAGACTTTTTTCGCGCAGGGCGTTGTGATCTTCGTCACGTTTTCACTCAGCTTGATGCGCGGCTGCGGCACGCCGTTTTCCTCCACGGCGACGATTTTATATACGCCGCCAAACACCGGTGCGGACGCCGCTGTGATCAGCCGTTCGCCGACGCCGAAGGAATCCACCTGCGCACCCTGCACCAGCATATCGCGGATGATGTTTTCGTCCAGCGAATTGCTCGCAACGATCTTGCAATCGGGGAAGCCGGCCTCGTCCAGCATTTTGCGCGCCTTTTTGGAAAGATAAGTAATATCGCCGGAATCGATGCGGATGCCCGCCGGACGAAAGCCGCGCGGCACCACCTCGCGGCGGAAGGCTTCGATGGCGTTCGGAATGCCGGATTTGAGCACGTTGTAGGTATCCACCAAAAGCGTGCAGGCGTGCGGATACAGCCGCGCATAGGCACAGAACGCCTCCAGCTCGTTGCCGAAAAGCTGCACCCAGGAATGCGCCATGGTGCCCACGGCAGGCACACCGTAATCGCGTTCGTTGATCGTGCAGGCCGTTGCGTCCACGCCGCCGATATATGCGGCGCGCGCACCGTAGATTGCGGCGTCAAAGCCCTGGGCGCGGCGGGAACCGAATTCCATCACCGTGCGGCCGTCTGCGGCGCGTTTGATGCGGTTCGCCTTGGTTGCAATCAGGCTTTGGTGGTTGATCGTCAAAAGGATCATCGTTTCCACAAGCTGCGCCTGAATCACCGGGCCGCGCACGGTCACGATCGGTTCGCCCGGAAAGATCGGCGTGCCCTCGGGAATCGCCCAGACGTCGCAGGAAAATTTGAAATTCCGCAGATATTCGAGGAAGCCCTCGCTGCAGTCCTTTTTACGCAGCAGTGCAATGTCCGCTTCGGTGAAGCGCAGGTTTTCCAGATAGTCGATGAGCTGGCGCACACCGGCCATCACGGCAAAGCCGCCGTTGTCCGGCACGGTGCGGTAGAACATATCGAACCAGGCGATCTTGTCCTGCATTCCGTTTTCAAAATAGCCGTTGGCCATGCTCAGCTCATAAAAGTCCATCAGCATGGTCAGGTTTCTGGATTGTAACGTATTCATTCTGGCACCCTCTTATTTGTATTGGTAGGCTCTGACATAATCCACGATAAAGTTCGCCGGCATGTCTTCGCGTTTGACCTTTTCGTTCACGCCAAGGGAGATGATCAGATACAGCGGCACGCGGCACACGCCTCCAAAGCTTGTGCGCGCCGTTTCCACACCGTTGACGTAGAAGATATATTCGTTTTCGTTCCATTCCACCCCGTAGGTGTTGAACTTCTCATACGGATCGTCGGCATAGTACCAGCCCTGAATCTCCTGCCGGTGCGCATCGCCGTAGGCGTCTACATGCACCGTTTGCACAATGCAGCCGAAATCCGGGCTGTTTTTGTCAAAGTCCGTCGGCGTTTCCAGCACATCGACCTCCGCGCCGGTCACACCTCCGTCGGTGTCGTCGTCCCACATTCCGTCGGTCAGCAGCCAGAACGCCGGATTCAGTCCCGCGCCCTTGGGCAGGATGCAGCGAATT
Organism: Clostridia bacterium; assembly: GCA_017454485.1. GTDB lineage: Bacteria > Bacillota > Clostridia > Oscillospirales > Acutalibacteraceae > UBA6857. The sequence goes on from JAFTCX010000084.1 coordinate 18,017, forward strand.
TCAAAATAGCCGTAAAGCTGCTCAAAGCCGGCATGCTTGCCGTTGTAGTTTTTGTTCGGGTTCGTCTCCATGCCGTAGGAGTAATAGGCCGCGCCCTTCGGACCGTCCTCTTTGTAATCGGCGGCAATCACAAGGCAGCCGTCGTCTGTGAAGCGCACCTGTCCGCGGTTCCAGTAGGCCGTGTCACGAATTTGTGTGTCGTTGTCGCCGTAAACATAGTGCCCCTGCCAAACGGTATCGTCAAAGCCGTGATCGAAATTGTCCTCAAAGGTCAGCACAAAATCGTTCAGGTTGATCGTGTGGTCGAGATAGGGCTTGACCGGCGTGCTGAACAGCGCAGCGCTGAAAAGCTGAAACACGGCGACGGCCAGCGCGCCGAAGCGTGTGAAGTTGAACGTGAAGAGCGCCTTGATCGCCATACCGATGGCGGGAAAAATCGCACTCAACGCGGCGATTGTGCGTTTGGGGATAGAACTGAACATCAGCGTGACTCCTCTCCTGTCGGGCGTTATGATTCATGCACAGACGGCGCATTCCGCCGCCATAACAGACCGCCGCATCCAGCAAACCCTGTATGCGGCGCCCGTTTTGTTCATTTTTTACTTTCAAACGGCAAAAATGCGTTTGTGTTGTCCTCTTCCTTCACATTCGTCATCAAGTCCTCAAACAGATCCTCAAGGTACACACGGTTGCCGTAGTAATCCGAAAGGCGCACAAGCTTGCCGAGGCGTTTGGCCATGGGAAGGAAGGACTGATATTCCGGCGTGTCGGGCGTATATCTGCGGATGCCGGAATAAAGATCGGAAATCAGGTCGAGCAAAAAATCCCGAACCTTTTTGTTTTTGACCGCAGGCAGCACCGTATGGGGCATCAGCAGCAGCTTTCCCAGCCCGCCGAAGGTCAAACCGTTGACGATTTTTCCAAACAGCGTGAGCAGCGGACCGAACAGATCCACCGCTTTTTCGTTCACGGCAAAGGCCGCGCCGATCTCCTTGAATGCCGCGTGGTCGTGCTCCATAGTGTCGAAAATCGTGCGCAGCATCAAAAGAAAATGCTCTTTCATATAGGCGTCCACGCTCAGGCCGCCGAGGTCCCAATCAAACGAGGTGACGTTCAGCGTTTTGACGTCGATTCCGTCGGGCTTGATCGTCATCTTGCGATACGGCGCCGGATAACCGGTGATTGCGCCGGTGTTGATATGATACAGCCGGCCGCCGCGCACAGTATCGAGGTGGGAGATGGACTGCATGTGCGTGTGTCCCGTGAAGATGTATTCAATGCCGAGGTCGGCGAACATCGGCGCCGTTGTTTCAAAGCCGCAGAGCATCTGTCCGTGGGAGAAGATCGGATAAATCTTTGCCGGCGGCAGCATCGGATGGTGCGTCACAGCGACCATGCGTTCGCCGTCGCGCCCCGCTTCGGCGGCCTGCGCTTTGATCCAGTTCAAAAGGTCGTCGCTGTAGCCGCAAAAGCCCTCGGGGCCGTCGTCGTTGAGCAGCAGAAAGCGCCAGCCGGGGAAGATTTTTACCGCGTAGGACATTGACGCCGGATGCTCTGCAACCGCCTCGTTCCAACCGAACTCCGCATAGATTTCGCGCAGCTGTTCGCGCGGATACTTTTCCACGGGGATCGCGCCGGTTTCGGTGTAGCAGCGGGCGTTCATGCGGTAATCGTGCGTGGCGGTGGTCACAAAAATGCGCTTGCCGCTGCGCTTGAGTTCGGTGAGCATTTCAACGAGCAGATCGTGGCTCGCCTTTTCCCCGTCGAAGGTCAGATCGCCGGAGATGAGGATCACGTCCGTGTCCTTGTCCGCCGCCATCGCGTCAAACGCTGCTTTGACGATCGCCACGGATTCCTTCATGCATTTTTGATCGCTTTGCGCCTTGAGGTCATAGGCTCTGCCGTGCGAACCGATCCGCTCGGCGGCATAAAGGTGCAGATCGGTGATCTGATAAAAAGAAAGCTCCTTCAACTTGTTTCACGCTCCTCGGTTTTCATTCTGCAAACTGCAACGAAAGATCGCGCCGTTTGGCGCAATCTCGCAATCAGGCGCCTGCGAAAACGGCCGGCGTTTTCTAAGGCGCCCAGATCTTAAAGCCCGGTTTTTTCTCTGATATAGTTGCGTGCGAGCACAGCGTACTCGAACGGGTTGGCTTTTGCGGGATCCTGCTCGGCTTCCACAACGACCCAGCCCTCATAGTCCGCATCCGCAAGGATGTCGAACACCGGGGTGAAATCGAAATCGCCGTCGCCGGGAACGGTAAATGAGCCTGCGCGCACCGCGTCAAGGAAGCTGTAGCCCTTGGCTTTTGCGTCGTCAATGACAGATTGGCGGATGCTCTTAAGGTGAACGTGCTTCACACGGTTCACATATTTTTTCAAAACGCCGATGGCGTCTTCGCCGCTGAAGGCCAGATGGCCGGTATCATACAGCAGATACACAAGGTTCGGGTCGGTCAGCTCCATGAGCTTGTCGATCTCTTCCGCGGTCTGCACGCCGGTGCCCATATGGTGATGGATGGTGAAGTACATGCCCTTTTCCTTGGCAAGGCGGCCCATTTCGTTGAAGCCCTTGACGATCAGATCCCACTGCGCGTCGGTATACACCGGCTTTTCGCCGAAGATGGACACGGGCTTGCCCTGGATGGAGTTGCCCTGCTCCGAAGCGCCGATGACCTTTGCGCCCAGCGCGTGCAGGAAATCGCGGTGCTTGATGAACGCTTCGATCGTGGCGTCATAGCCTTCGCTCAGCAGCAGCGAAGAGAACCACGCGTTGCAAATGCGCATACCGCGCACGTCGAGCTTATGCTTGAGCGTTGCAACGTCCTTCGGGTATTTGTTGCCGATCTCGCTGCCGGTGAAGCCTGCCAGCGCCATTTCGCTGATGCACTGCTCAAAGGTGTTTTCCGCGCCGAGGTCGGGCAAATCGTCGTTCGTCCACGCGATCGGAGCGATGGCAAGTTGTACTTTGTCTTTGTTTAACATGAGTGTTCTCCCTTCATCTTTGGGGTTTAATGTTTAATTGTTTTCGTCAGATAACTGTTTCGGTGCTGATGCATCCATATGTTTGAGTTCTTCCACACTTTTCAAACCAACAAGGCTTCGCATTTGCGAGATTGCCATTTGGTTAAGCAGCAATGCCCGCTCCTGAATTTCAAGTCCGCGGCTGATCAAAAGTGCGTTTGCGGTTTCCAAATTTGAAAGCACAAGAAGCTGCTCGATGGTTGCTTCGTCGCGCAGGTTCCCTTTTGTTTCAGGATGCGCAGCACGCCATTGCTTGGCAGTCACTCCAAACAAAGCGACATTCAGCATATCTGCTTCGCTTGCGTAAACAAGGCTTTCTTTTCTTTTTGACAAATCGGGCGGGATCAGGTGCTCCTTAATAGCGTCTGTGTGAATCCTGTAATTGGCCGCAGCAATCAGCCGTTTGACACTCCAGTTCAACGCGTCCCGGTGTGTGTCGGATTCTTTCAAGCGCTGATAATCCTGAATGATATAGAGCTTGAATTCGGGTGAAATCCACGATGCAAATTCAAACGCAATATCCTTGTGAGCAAATGTGCCGCCGCCGTATCGTCCGGATTTTGAACGGATGCCGATGGCGTTCGTTGAACGAATCCATTGCTGCGGTGACAGCGTAAATGCATTGGAACCGGCCTCGTTTCTAAACACGTCGAATTCGACCAGTTTAAAAGCGGGATTATGGATGGATTCCCACAGACCTAAATACTCAATGGTACTGCGCACACGCATCCAGTTTTTTACAACATCTGCGGGAGAAGCCTTGTTTCTGTATCTCGCAATGTCCGTCAATGAGATAAAATCGTCCTCATTGGGCGCTGTAATCACAGAAATCTCTGCTCCGTTTGCATGGATAACATCAACGATCGGTTTTGACATTTTTCTGCCTCTTTATATCAGTTTCGATTTGTGCTGTTTCATCCACCGGCTGCACGGATTTCCACCAAAGGTTCGTGCTTCTGATTCATGAAACAAAATTCACGAATCTTGGTCTCCTCCGGCTCCATATTGTTGACGCTGTCCCAATCAAAGGATTTGATTTCTCCCTTTATGATTCTGTCAGTCATCATGATTCAAGAAGGCAATCTCTTTTCGATAGCGCTCTTCTCTTGCATAATCTTTTTCTGTTGGCTGTGAAATACGGGAGAGGTCGGAGTTGTGTTGCAGATCCGCAAGTTTGACCGCAGTTGCCAGTCGATCGCTTTTCACGCGCTGCAAATAATCCTGAAGCACTTCCCCTTCCCGCTTTGTCACACAATCGATTGCATGAACAACAGCGTCGGAGAATCCGGCATCTGACAGGTTTTGCAGCGTCACAGAGGTATCCTCGACGACATCATGCAGCAAAGCAACGATTCTTTCATCGTCTGTTTTCACAAATGAAGCCACAGTCAACGGATGGAAAATATAATCCCTTCCGGCTTTGTCTACCTGCCCGGCATGGGCGCTTGCAGCGATTTCATACGCCTGTTGTACCCGTGGAGAATCAAACTTCGCCTTCACGCTCTTCACTCCCCACTCTTCACACTATCAATACAGTCTCGCCTTCTTGATCTCGGCGCTCATCTCTTCATACGCTTTCTGCACAGTCTCGCTGGTGGAAACCTCGGCAACGCCCACACGCCACCAGGAATCGTAGCCGTCGGACATGGACTTGTGCGCGACCTTGATGTCGAAGAGCACCGGGATGTCATAGTTCTTGGAATCCTCCAGCGCGGCCTTGAGCTCTTCCTCGTTCGTCACGCGATAAGCCTTGCAGCCGTAGCCCTCGGCGATTTTTGCGTAATCGGTCATGATGATGTCGCCGTCAAGGAAACCGCTTTCGGTGCGGCGGGTAAAACGGGTGCCGAAGGTGTCGGTGCCCTGGTTGTTCTGCAAATTTTCAATGCAGCCCCAGCCTTCGTTGTCGAACAGACACACGTTGATCTTCGCCTTTTCCTGAACAGCCGTATACAGCTCGGAATGCAGCATCAAAAAGCTGCCGTCACCGACGAAGGTATAGACGTCGCGGTCGCCCACGGCAAGCTTTGCGCCCAGCGCGCCGCAGATTTCATAGCCCATGCAGGAGAAGCCGTATTCCACATGATAGGTGTTTTCGCCCTTGGATTTCCAAAGCCGCTGCAAACAGCCGGGCAGCGAACCGGACGAGCCGATCGCCACAGCGTCGGGCGCGACGAAATCGTTGATGATGCCCAGTGCGCGGGTCTGCGAAAAGCCGTTTTCAAGCTGCATGGTATACATGCGGTCGATCTCTTGGAAGAACTTCGCCTGCGCGTCGGCATATTCCGTTGTCCAGGCGCTCTTGTAATCGCCCAGCAGCGCACAAATGGCGTCGAGGCCCTCTTTTGCGTCGGCAAGCACGGCGACACTGTCCATCTTGAACGCATCGAACGCGCAAACATTGATGGAGAGCATCTTCACGTTCGGGTTCTGGAAGCCCCATTTGGAGCAAGTAGTGAAGTCGGTCAGACGGGTGCCGACAGCGATCACAAGGTCGGTCTGCTTGGCAATCGCGTTGGCACTGCCGGTGCCGGTCACGCCGCAGCCGCCCATGTTCAGCGGATGGTTCCAAGGAATCTGCCCCTTGCCGGCCTGGGTCTCGCCGATGGGGATGTTAAATTTTTCCGCAAAGGCAAGCGCGGCTTTCCAGCTTTCGGAATAGGTCACGCCGCCTCCGACGATCATCATCGGCTTCTTTGCCGCCTTGATCAGTTCGGCTGCCGCTTCGGCCTCACGCTTGGAGGGAAGCCGGCGGTCGATGTACCACACGCGCTTTTTGAGGAAATGCTCGGGATAATCAAACGCTTCGGCCTCCACATCCTGCGGCATGGCGATGCAGACCGCGCCGGTGTCGGCGGGGCTTGTGAGCACGCGCATGGCGTTGATGCAGGCGGTCATGAGCTGTTCGGGGCGCTCAATGCGGTCCCAGTATTTGCACACCGCGCGGAATGCGTCGTTCGCTGTGGTGGAAACGGCGTCGAACTGCTCAATCTGCTGCAGCACCGGGTCGGGCTGACGGCAGGCAAAGGTGTCGCCGGGAAGCACAAGCAGCGGAATGCGGTTTGCCGTTGCGGTGCCGCAGGCTGTGACCATGTTCAGCGCGCCCGGACCGATGGACGAGGTGCACGCAATGATCTCGCGGCGGTGCTTCTGCTTGGCATAGGCGATGGCGGCGTGCGCCATGCCCTGTTCGTTGTGGCCCTGAAAATAGGTCAGGTTGTGGCCGCCCTGTTCGAGCGCCTGGCCGATACCAACCACGCAGCCGTGGCCGAAGATGCCGAAAATGCCTTTGACGAACTTGGTTTCCACGCCGTCAAAGCTGACATACTGGTTGTCGAGAAATTTGACAAGGGCTTGCGCCATGGTGAGCTTCATAATATCACGCTCTTTCTTTCAGAAATAGAGGGGTTAAGGGATTAAGGGATTAAGGGGTAAAGGGGTTAAGGAATTGAGAGTGGACTTGTCAAGAAAAGTGCAGTCGAAAAACACACAAAGAAGCTTCGCGTTGGAA
>JAFTCX010000085.1 GCA_017454485.1 Clostridia bacterium
CGACGCGTGCGGCCGCCTGACGCCGCCGCACGACCATGTTTTCCTCCGTTCCGCTACGCTCCACTGCGGAAAACATGGTCGTTCTTCCAACGCGAAGCTTCTTTGTGTGTTTTTCGACTGCACTTTTCTTGACAAGTCCAAAATCGGTTTTACAAGAATTTGAATCCCCTGTTTATCATATAGTTACAAAATCAAACGGGGTGTTGTTTATGAAAAAAATCATTTCTTTTGTTTTAGTATTTGTGATGGCTTTTTCGATGGTTGTTATCCAGCAAACGATGACATTTGCATCAAATGATGTTTCGACAGCAAAAATCACCAACCTGAAAATCACAACCGTAAACAAGAAAAAGCTGCTGAAGCTCACATGGGATCAGCAAACAAACTGTGACGGCTACCAGATATTTCGCAGCACGACGGGAAAAAGCGGTTCCTATAAAAAGATTGCAACGCTGCGGAGCAAATCAGTTTATGTTGATAAAGGTCTGAAAGATGCCAAAACGTATTACTATGCCGTGCGTGCGTTCTGCAAAACAAATGGACAGGTTTCTTTCGGAAAGTTTTCAAAAGTGAATCTATCCACAAGATTGACGAAAGGGTTCCTGCAAAAGAAGTTGGAAAAAGCGAATCGTTTGAATATCGGTTGGATTGCACATGGTGAAGAAGCATATGACGCTTATGACTGGAATGATACAAAGCCAATACCGGGAGAGGATTCCGAATGGCTGAAGTATGTTCGTGTCAAATCCACAAAGTATAAATCAGTTTCTGAATTGAAGAAAGCGGCATCCTCTTGTTTCATTAAGTCTCTGTATTCTGAAACCATAGATTCACTTTACGCTGATATTGATGGGAAGCTTTATCGTAAAAGCTATGATGTCGGAGGTGACGGCGGCGATGAAAAAGCTGTACTTAAAATTGTCAGCTTGACAAACACGTCTTGCAAGTTTAAGGTCATCGAACAAAGCGATTATGGGATGACCTGTTTATATAAGTTGATTTATCGAGGCGGAAATTGGCTGTTTACTGAGTTGATGGATGATTACGGCTTGTATTACTACGGAAGTAGCTATTGGAAATAAGCGGATTATGATAGTGACACAATTCAAGAAAGGCAAGGGAGGACGATGGAGTGAGACGTTATAACACCAAAAATCTCGGCACGGGTTTCCTGTATTTCTATATCCACTTTGTCACGGAAGTCGCCTGCTTTTTTGCCCTTGCGCGCTACACGGAAAGCGCGCCGGTCGCGTGGCTGGTTTCGTTCACGTTTGATATGCTGGCCTTTGTTCCGCAGAGTATCTTCGGCTACATCAGCGACAAGATCAAAAGAGTTTCGTTTGGCTTGGCAGGCCTGATCCTGCTCGCCGCGGCGCTGGCTCTGCAAGAGTACACGCCATGGACCTTCGTCTCGCTTGTGGTTCTTTGCATCGGCAACGCTTTCACGCATGTCAACGGCGCAGAGGTGACCTTGCGCACGTCCAACGGCAGCCTCTCGCACAGTGCGATCTTTGTCTCCGGCGGTTCTTTCGGCGTGGTGTCCGGCAAGCTTTTGGGAGCTGCGGGTGCACCGTACTGGCTGGTGATGATTTTGATCGCCGCCGCTGTGCCGTTTGCGATCCTTGCGCAGATGTATCTGAAAGACGGTGAGTTCTACGATACCGTACCCTGCTGCGCGTTCCGCTACAACAACCCGAAGATCAGCAAGTATCTGGTGATCCTGTTTTCCGTGATCGTTGTCATCGTGCGCGGCTACATGGCCTACGGTATCCCGATCTCTTGGAAAAAATCCACGCTGCAAACGGTGATCCTGTTCTCTTTTATGGGAATCGGCAAAGCGCTGGGCGGTATCCTTGCCGATCTCTTCGGCGTGAAAAAGGTGGCTCTGGGCAGCATCGCGCTTGCACTGCCGTTCCTGCTGTTCGGTGACAACCACATGTTTGTCTCGCTGATCGGCGTCATGTTTTTCAGCATGACCATGTCCGTGACGCTGGCCGTATTGGTTTCTGTGCTGCCGAAAGCGCCTGGCCTTGCGTTCGGTTTCACGACCATCGGGCTGTTCCTCGGCACTGCGCCGGTGTTCTTCTTCAAAATCACCGGTCTGACGGCGAACTGTATCATGCTCTGCATTATGACGGTGATCTGCCTTGGCTGCATGTTCATTTCAATCAGAAAGGATGGGGACCATGAACCATTGGTTTGAAGTTGTCAACGCCGCGCTGTTTCACAATGTCAGCACACCGGTGATCGTGCTTGCCGTGTTCTGCGTTGCTGTCATTGCCGCGACGGTCGCGTTTGCGGTTCATGAGATCAGACATGATCTTTCATAGAATTGCTTTCGGCATGCTGTCGGCGCTGGCGTTGACCGTCGTCATTGAAGCTGTGCTCGCGTTCGTGTTTGGTGTGCGCACAAAGTACGGCCAACTTGTGGTGCTGCTGGCAAACGTCATCACAAACCCGTTGCTGAACGCGGTCATGACCGTGGTTTCGTTTTACATCTCGCCGACGGTCTACTACTGGTTCCTTGTGCCGCTGGAGTTTCTCGTTGCGTTCGTCGAGGGATGCATCTATAAAAGCACCTTGTCCGTCAAAATGAACCCCTATTTGCTTTCGTTTTTGTTAAACGCGGGTTCCTGCCTGCTGGGTATGGGAATCCTGAAAATCATAAAATAAAGGATGGGAAATGCTATGAAAAAACTTGTATCACTGATGATCGCCGCACTGCTACTGTTCTCGTTGAGCCTGCCCGCGTTTGCGGACACAGACGGCGCCGGCTTCGATGATTGGATCGTCGTCTGCGGCCCAGCGGGCTATAGTTTTGTAGATGAGATCTATGACATGGAAAGCGATACGACAACGAAGGTGCAGGCCAAGCTGAAACCTGGTACGAAGCTCATGGTGGAAGACTATTTGTTCGACACGAAGGAGTACCGGTTGTGGAATCAGGACTGGACGGAAGATTCCGGGCAAAGCGGCACGGTTTATGTAAAAGAAAAGGATCTTGACAAATACTTTACCGGTGCAAAGAAGCCGGTGCGTGAGGACATGGGCGAGAAGCTGAAGAAGGAAGTGAAGTGCGTTGTAACGTCAGACGTCGGCATCATGCTGCGTCAAGGGCCGAACAAAAACTATCCGGCCTATAAAACGATTCCGCACGGAGCGAAGCTGTCGTATCGCTATGTGCGTGAGGATGAACAATACACCTGGGGTTATGTGACCTACAAAGGTCAGGCCGGCTGGTGCTGCATCGACTATACGCAGGACGTTGAAGCAACAACAGAGGCCACCACCAAGGCGACCACCGAACCAACGACCGAAGAACCCATGGAAACGACTACGAAGATCACTACCGAGCCGAGCACAAAAGCCGCCGTCACAACAACGGCCGCGCCGGAGACAACGACCGAAGAACCCGAAACGACCGAACAGACAAGCTTCTTTGGCAATACCAACGCCGTGATTATCATTTGTTGCATGGGCGCGGTGATCCTTGCGCTGACAGCGGTCGTATTTTTGCTGATCGTGAAGCGGAAGAGAAACGATTTTAAAAACGGACAGTGACGGACGGAAAATTACGCTTTAACCTATGTAGCGCATTCCTATCAACTGGCGTTTTCTATAACAAAAACAGCAAACGATATAAGGTGGCAAGGTGACTTTCTCCCACCATCCTTATATCGTTTTGTTTTTCTTTGATGATTTGTTTTTTGATTATCTAAAGGATTTAAGCTCTCAACAAAAGAACAACCAGTTCGTTGGAAAACTATCAAATCATACATATACTACATCTCTAAGCACAATCTCTTCTGCCGCATTCCTGATATTGCCCATCATCTGAATCCACCGCCACTGGTTGTCTTCTTTGAGCCGTTCATTGACACCCTGCGCTTTCGCCATGTGATCAACAATCGTTTTCATCATTTCGTTTGCTTGTTGGTCGATGTCGAGCAAATGCGGCCAGAGGATATCCTGCTAGACCATCCAATTATAATGGGCCGGGAACTGCTCCTTTAGATATGTTCGTCGCATCATTCCGTATTTGCCGAGGGGCGGATACTTGTTTTCTGGCGCTGCCAAATCCGGCAGGTAGACGTCGCCGTGCAGAGTATAGTGCAAATCGTTTTGCTCGTTGTAAATGTGTTTTTTCATAAAAATGACCTCCTTGTATTTGGTAGCTTGATTGTACCAAACGCAGGGAGGCTTGTCGAATGTATAAATTAGTTGTGAGCTTTTTGTATGATCCATTGCAATGCTCATCTTTTGTCCTTGTGAATACACAGCAAATGGAGTTATGTATTTTTACAGGTGCGTGGCTCCGGCTGCGCACTTTTTATATTTCAATTGAGAGGTGATAGAGGGTTTCGTTCCCGAATTTGGGTGTTTCGTTCCCGAGTTCTTGATTTTCTCTTTTTGAGAGTATAGTATAAGATGAAAATAAAAAAGCGAAAGGTTGAGATGAATGAAACTTACAAAACGACTTTTGGCGGTGTTTTTGACGGCGTTATTGTTTATAGGTACTGTTAGTTTTTCTTTTGCTGAGAATGCACCGATAACAGGTATTAATGTTTGCCATAACGAGGCCGGAAACGGATCCACAATCACATGGGATAGTGTCGGGGATCATGTGAATTATCTTGTTGAGATTATACAACCAGATGGGGCACCGTCGAAAACTATTTATTCCGGCAAAAACACAAGGGTGGTTTATAAGCCTTCTGACACGCCGCTAAACGTGCGTTTTCAGGATGCAAACGGTAACGAAAATGAGTTTCCGGAGCCACCAACCATTCCGACAACCGAACCTTCCACGCAGCCGTCCACACAGCCGTCGACACAGCCCTCTACCGAGCCTTCGACCCAACCCTCGACCCAGCCGTCCACCCAGCCGTCCACAGAGCCCTCCACGCAGCCGCTTGTGCCGCTGTCTACCGGCCCTGTCACCGGACTGAAGGCAAAGAAAAGCGCCGACAAAGTGGTGCTGACCTGGGACGCGATGGCAGGCGCCACCGGCTACGAGGTCTATTTCTACGACAGCGTCAACAGCAAGTATAACCTGCTGCAGTCGGTCACGACCAACACCGCAACAATTAGCGGACTGAAAAAGCAGCAGCCGACGACCTTCGCCGTGCGCGCTGTTCAGAAAACGGCCGACAAGACCACCTACAGCACCTACAGTGACAAGGTGGACGAGACGGTCTACTTTGTGGATTATTACGCCGATGTTTTCAAGAAGGGTCCCTACACCGTGGAGCTGAAAAACATCACCAGTGACTATCTCGGTATGGACAAGATGACCCTGGCGTCCAAGAACGGCAACATCAATATGCTGACTACCATCAAGGACGACTCCCTCGGTAACATGGACGCAGAGATGCGCTATATCAAGGCGAAGGATAAGCTTTATGTGCACGCCATGGGCATGTGGATCGACGGCAAGGGCATCCTCGGCGAAGACGACGCGGCGATGCTCGAGCAGATGAACATCTTCGGTTCGCTGGAGCTTGACGATCTTGAAAACGTGCAGTTTTCCGTCGAGCGCATCGGCACCACGATGTATACCGTGGAGACCGTTTCCGGCAAAAACACAACCACAAAGTTTTATTACAGCGGCGACGCCCTCAAGAGGATCGTCATCACCGGCGGCATGGACACCACGATGGAAATTCTGTCCTTTTCTCCGAACGCCAATGACAGCCTGTTTACCGAACCCGTCGGCGTAATCGATATCAGCACGCTGATGGCTCCGCCCAAGCCGGAACGAGGCTCTACATCTAATTTGGCGGATTTTCTCTCTCGTACAGTTTGCATTGCAAAGAACCCGAAGGTAAAGAGCTATCATTTAAAACAACAAAGGAACAAAAACGGCAGTGCAACCAGAGTATACTGGAACTATATTTACGGCGCGAAAAGATATGAGGTACGTGTAAAGCTTTCGCAGGACTCTAACTTGTGGGGCAGTCCGATCTCGGTTGGCACAACAAATACGCTGTTGTGGTTGTCTCCCGACACAAAAGAAACGATTCGTGTTTGCGCAATCGGATATGCGCATTTCAGAATCACTGCCATAGATATAACGAGCAAAAAAGTATTGGCACAGACAGAGACAATCAGGGAAGTGTGTTTGGCAAATGAAGATGCCCAATATCAAGTTCCTGCACATCTACATGATTTCATTCTGCGTGGAATTGAAAATGCGACTTGCACAAAAGATGGTTACAGGACTTATATTTGCAAATATGATTCCACGCATATTGTTACAGAAACGATTCCGGCATTTGGCCACATTGATACCGATCACGACGGATACTGTGATCGAGCCAATTGCGGAGCGCTGGTTAAAGAGAATAAGCCACAGCCCACAAGTACCAATTCATCTGCAGAAACAACAACTACAACATCTGTTGACAAAACAGAGCAGGAATCCGGCAAGCTGTGCAAATATTGCGGTGAAGTCCATACCGGTTTCTTCGGTATGATCATCGGCTTCTTCCACAGCATCCTTGCCCTGTTTGGCCTGCGCAAATAAGCCATAAAACAACATCACCCCGCCGCGGATTTCCACATCCACGGCGGGGCTTCTATGTCCGCTGACAGCTAACAGCTAACAGCTACCGACTAACGACTAACGACTATCGACTAACGACTATCGACTAACGACTGCGACCAACGGTCGCCTACACCGTCTCCACCTTAATCAGATTCGTATTCCCCGAAACGCCGTTCGTCAGGCCGCCGGTGATGACGATGTGTGCGCCGTCGGGCAGGGAAAGCGTGCTTTTGGCGACCTTGCTGCCGGTGTAAAACAGCACGTCCACCGAGCTGAACACCTCGCACATGGCCGGAATCACGCCCCAGGACAGCGCGAGCTGCCGGTAGGTTTTTTCGCGCACGGTCAGGCCGATGATGTTTACCGGCGGGCGAAAGCGCGAGATCATGCGTGCCGTTGCGCCCGAAAGCGAACAGGCAACAATGGCGCTCGCGTCGATGTCGATGGCCATGCCGCACGTTGCGTGCGAGATGGCGTCCACGGTGTTTTTGATCTTGAAATCGGTCGTGCGAAAGCGCTTGACATAGTTGATGCCGCGCTCGGTTTCCTCACAGATTTTCGCCATGGCGCGGATGGTTTCCACCGGGAATTTGCCCGCCGCCGTTTCGCCGGAAAGCATCACGGCGCTGGTGCCGTCATAGACCGCGTTGGCAACGTCGGAAATTTCGGCGCGTGTGGGGCGCGGCTTTTCAATCATGGATTCGAGCATCTCCGTGGCGGTGATCACGCGCTTGCCGAGCAGGCGGCATTTTGTAATCAGCTCCTTCTGAATCGCGGGAAGCTGCTCATAGGGGATTTCCACACCCATGTCGCCGCGGCCGATCATGATGCCGTCGCACTCCTCGCAGATGGAAACGATGTTGTCCACGCCGCTGCGGTTTTCAATCTTCGCAATCAGGCTGATATCGCTGCCGCCGTTTTCTGCAAGAAAGGCTTTGACGTCGCGCAGGTCCTGCGCCTGCGACACAAAGGAGCACGCCACAAAGTCCACGTCGTTTTCAATGCCGAACAGCAAATCGGCCTTGTCCTGTTCGCTCAGGTAAACGCTGTGCAAAACCTTGTTCGGAAAGCTCATGCTCTTGCGGTCGCTCATCTCGCCGCCGGCGAGCGTTTTGCAGTGAATGTCGCTGCCGTCAACGGCGGTCACTTCAAAAATCAGCAGCCCGTTGTTCACAAGGATGCGGTCGCCCGGGTGCATCTCCTTGTGCAGATCGGCATAGCTCACGGAAACGCGGTGCTCGTCGCCGACAACGTCTGCGGTCGTGAAGGTGAAATCGTCGCCGTCGCGCAAGGTGATCCTGCCGTTTTTGAACGTGCGGATGCGGTACTCGGGACCCTTGGTGTCAAGCAGAATGGCGATGGGAAGACCGAGCTCTTCGCGCACTTGCTTGATGGCCTGAATCTTTTGCAGATGCTCCGGATGCGTGCCGTGGGAAAAATTCAGCCGCGCAACGTTCATGCCGGCAAGGCACATCTCCCGCAGCGTCTCTTTTGTTTCGCTGGCCGGGCCGATGGTGCAGATGATCTTTGTTTTTCGCATAATGTCACTTCCAATATCCTTGATGCTTTCATTATACCCGATTTTTCTCAAAAATGCTATGGAAAAACTGCAGCAGAAGTGCTGTTCGGCGGATGGAAAAATGGGAAAAATGAATAAAGGGCGTTGACTTTCTACGGTGCGCTTGTTAAAATGAATGCGGAATGTGGAATTTGAAATTTGGAATTGAGGGACGCCGCGCGGTGCGCGATGCGTCGGATGCGCTAAAGCGCATAATTCGCAATTCGCAATGAGAAATTCGCAATTGCGGAAAAGTTGGAATTGTGGGACTTCTTTCACCCCTGGACTTGTCAAAGCGAAGCGGCGCGCCGCAGCCGCCTGAATTATGCAACAAGCTTTTTTTGGAGGTGCTTTTATGCTGAACAAAGATGATGTCGCCCTGACGCCGCCGATGGGCTGGAACAGCTGGGACTGCTTCGGCGCCGCTGTCAACGAGGCGCAAGTGCTTGCAAACGCGCGCTATGTCGCCGACCATCTCAAGGATTACGGCTGGCAGTACGTCGTCTGCGACATCCAGTGGTTTGAGCCGACGGCCGACAGCAACAACTATCATAAATTCGCCGATCTGTGCATGGACGGCTACGGGCGCCTTTTGCCCGCGCCGAACCGCTTTCCGCGCGGCTTTCGGCCGATTGCCGACGAGCTTCACGCGCTGGGGCTGAAGTTCGGCATCCACATTTTGCGCGGCATTCCGCGGCAGGCGGTGCACCGCAACACGCCCATCCTCGGCGCCGCGCAGACCGCACGCGACATTGCGCACCCGTATTCGATCTGTTCGTGGAACACGGATATGTACGGCGTGGATGCGTCGCAGGACGGCGCGCAGTGCTATTATGACAGCCTGTTTGCCCTGTATGCTGACTGGGACGTGGATTTTGTGAAGGTGGACGACATCGCCGTGACGGAGTTTCGTCCGGACGCGCCCTACAGCGCCAAAGCGGAAATTGAGCTGATCCGCCGCGCCATCGACCGCTGCGGCAAAGAGATGGTGCTTTCGCTCTCTCCGGGACCTGCACGCACCTGCGACGCGTTCCATCTTTCGCAAAACGCCAATATGTGGCGCATGACGGGCGATTTCTGGGATCGCTGGGATAAGCTGGCTGCCATGTTTGAACGGTGTGAGCAATGGAACGACCACCGCGCCGTCGGCTGCTGGCCGGACTGCGATATGCTGCCGCTGGGAAAAATTTCCAAAACCTGCGCCTATCTCGGCGCCAAGGACCGCTACACGAACTTTACGCCGGACGAGCAGAAAACCATGCTGAACCTCTGGTGTGTCTTTCGCTCGCCGCTGTTTTTGGGCGGCAATCTCCCCGAAAACCGACCGGAGGATCTCGCGCTGCTGCAAAACGCCGCGCTGCTCGCGCTCAATCAGCGCTCGACAGACAACCGCCAGCTTTTCCGCACCGCGCGCGAAGCCGCCTGGTGCTGCCGCGACGAAAACGGAGTGCTCGTGCTCGCGCTGTTCAATTTGGCAGACGAGGCGCAGGAGGTGACAGTCGATCTGCGCCGTTTCGGCTTTTCAGCGACCTTCACGCCGGTGGATCTTTGGAGCAAAGCGCGTCTTTCGCCGGTGAACGGAACGTTCGGCGTGCAGTTGGAGAAGCACGCGAGCGGCGTTTTCCGGATGGAAACCGTTTAAGACTTTACATTGTTTCCTTTTTATGGTATAATAACAGAATCAAAGCAAAACCGATCCAAAAGGAACGAAACAAAACAGATTGTTACAGCGAGAAAGGAGCTGCTTATGGGTAAAAAGATTGTCATCGCCGGCGCGGGACACGGGGGTCTGGTTGCCGGAATGAAGCTTGCGGCGGCGGGCTATGATGTGACCGTTTATGAGCGCAAGATCCGTTCCCAGCTCGGTTACGACTGGGAGGACGCGATCGACTTCCGCGTGTTTGCCGATTGCGGTCTGGAGCCGCCGCAGAAAGAGGAATACAGCTTCAACGGCGACATGAAATTTTACAACCCCAACCTGAAAGCGCCGATCGTGGTGTCCGCCAACGGCAAGGGCTCCGCGGTGTTTGAGCGCAGCGAGATTTACGATGTGCTGATTGACGCGGCGGAAAAAAGCGGCGTGAAGATCATTTACAGCACCGAGATCATCGCGCCGGTGATGAACGGACTGCGCGTGACGGGTATTCGTACCTCCGACGGGGTGGTGAACGCCGACCTTGTGATCGACGCGGCGGGCATCAATTCGCCCTTGCGCCGCAATCTGCCGGTGTGCAGCAATGTGGACCGCGACTACGGCTACGGCGAATGCCTGTATGCCTACCGTGCGTATTTTGACAAGGTGGAGGGGCACGAGCCCGATGTGCCGTATGAGATTTTTTTGCTGCATCAGGGCGAACGCGGCCTTTCCTGGGTTGTGACCAAGGAAACTTATGTCGATGTGCTGATCGGCCGGATGGCGCCGATGAGCGACGAAAAAATTGAAGCAACGCTCAAGGAGATGCGCGAATTCAGTCCGCAGATCGGCCCAACGCTGCTGCGCGGCGGAACGCAGGAGCAGATTCCCGTGCGCCGTCCGCTGGCCGTGATGGTCTGCGACGGCTATGCCGCTGTGGGCGATTCCGCGTTTATGACCATGCCGATGACCGGTTCGGGCATCTGCGCGGCGATGCGCGCCGGTGTGATGCTGGCCGACACGGTGCTCGAGGACAAGGAGGAGCGCTATACCAGAGAGACGCTCTGGAGCTACAACCGCAAATATATTCTGCATTTCGGGCAGAACTTCGCCGCGATCGACATTCTCAAAAACGTCATGCTCTGCACCGAGGTTGAAGGGGTCAACTTCCTGTTTGACAAGCAGATCATCACCGAAAACGACATCAGCTTCGGCAAGGGCGCCAGCGACGGCGGCATGGGCTTTGCCGAGGTGCTCTCGCGCGGGCTGCGCGGTGTCGGCAATCTGCCGGTGCTGCTGCGCACGGCCGGTGCGCTGACCAAGGGCGACAACGTGAAAAAGGTTTATCAGTCCATTCCGGAAGTTTATGACGAGCCGGCTGTTCTGAAATGGAAGGACGATGTGCTGGCGGCAACGACGCTGATGAAGCGCTGAGGACACCGATATGAACGGGAAAAAATATATCAAGGAACAGACGATTTTGTATCTGTTCAAGATCATGATCACCGCCGTGTTTTCCATCGTGATGTACGGCGTGTGGATCGAGTTTTACAATGATAAGGCGCCCACGCCGTTTTACCGGTTGGGCAACTACTTGCTGCTGGTGCTCTTCGCCGTGATCTATGTCGCGTTCGTCAAGGTTTACGGCGGCTTTATGGTGGGCACCGCCACGGTGATCGATCTGATCTATTCGCAGGTGATCGCCATCATGTTTTTGCAGGGCGTGAGCTATATCATCTTTTCGCTCATCAGCTACCGGCTGCTTTCGCCCTGGCCGTTTTTGGGGCTGTTCGCCGCGTTTTCGCTGTTTGCGGCGTTGTGGGTCGTTGTGATCGACGCGATCTATTTCAAGCTCCACGCGCCCAAGCGCACCGTTGTGGTGTTTCAGAATGTGGACGCCTATGTATCGCTCAAGGGCATCCGCACGATGGACAAGCGTTTCAAGGTGGTGCGCACGGTCAACGCCGACAAAACCGATCTGGAGCGGCTGTTCCGCATCATCGACAAGCTCGACGCCGTGTTCCTTTGCGGCGTTCCGGCGGAATATCGCAACGAGGTGGTCAAATACTGCATCGCAAACTCCAAGGTCGCCTATATCAAGCCGAAGATTTCCGATTCCATCATCCGCGGCGGGCGCACCATTCAGCTCATGGACGTGCCGGTCTATCGCTGCAAGCGCAGCAACACCAGCCTGCTTTACAAGTTCCTCAAGCGCGGCTTCGACATTTTGCTGTCGGCCATCGCGATTGTGATCTCTTCGCCGATCATGCTGCTGACCGCGTTGGCGATCAAGCTGGACGACCACGGCCCCGTGTTCTATAAGCAGACGCGCCTGACGCTCAACGGCAAGCAGTTCAAGATCATCAAGTTCCGCTCCATGCGCTGCGACGCCGAAAAGGACGGCGTGGCACGCCTTGCCGCCGAGGACGACGACCGCATCACCCGTGTGGGCAAAATCATCCGCGCCTGCCGCATTGACGAGCTGCCGCAGGTGTTCAACATCTTTCTGGGCGATATGTCCATGGTCGGCCCGCGTCCCGAGCGGCCGGAGATCGCCAAGGAATATGAACAGGAGATGCCGGAATTTGCGCTGCGCCTGCAGGTGAAGGCCGGACTGACCGGCTATGCGCAGGTCTACGGAAAATATAACACCACGCCCTACGACAAGCTGCAGATGGACTTGATCTATGTGGCGAACCAGTCGCTGATCGAAGATCTGCGGCTGATGCTCATGACGTTCAAAATTCTCTTTGTGCCCTCCAGCACACAGGGTGTGGACGCCGACCAGCGCACGGCGGCGCGAAAAAAATAAACAGGCGCTTCTTGCAACGCTTTGCGCACGGCGAACGCCGTGCGCAGACCGGCGGCGGAACCGCGCGGCAGATGCCGCGCGAAAAACGAAGCAGCGCTTCGTTTTTGAACCGTGCTGCAGCACGGTTCGTTCC
>JAFTCX010000086.1 GCA_017454485.1 Clostridia bacterium
TTGCAAACTGGCAAGGCAATTACGCGCGCGGCCCGCTTTATATTGCCGTTGTCGGCTGGAGTGCTCTGCTGGCGGGGAGCGTGCTTTTGCTGGCGGTGCGTTCCGCTGTCAGCCGCCATCTGTTCAAAACGGCATGGCTGCTGCTGCTTGTGCTGGCGGTCACCGGCCTGTTCGGGCTCGGTTACGTCTTTGATCTCAGCTTCATTTCGCTGTTGGACAGTATCATCTCTCTGCCCGAATACATCTGTCTTTCTACCATTGCGTTTTGGGAAAGCCTTGTGGCTGCGCGAATCGTGGCAAGCAATAAGGGCTATCCAGCGGCGTTTGCTGCGTCTTCGCTGCACGTCGGTCTTTCCGATCTGCAATATCAGGTGCAGCAAACCTCTGCCGAAGGAATTCGCCCAACGCAGCAGCAGCTTCGGCAGGCCAGCAACGGCGAGCTGCTGCTGCCCGACGGCGACACGCTGCTCAAGGTGCGCCCGGTGCAGGGCGGCTGGTTCTATTGGACAGAGGATGTTGCCGAACTGCGGCGGTTGAACGAAGCGCTCGACAACGCTGCCGAAGAGCTGGCCGAGGAAAACAACACGTTGCGTGCGATCGCCGAAATGGAAGAAAGCCGCAGGCAAACTGCCGCGCAGATCCAACTGTATGACAGCGTGATCGAGTCTTTGCATCCGCAACTGGAAACGATGAGTAAATGGCTGACCACACTGCCTGCGCAGGAGGATGCATTTTGCGCAGTGCTGACCCGTGTGAGCGTGCTGCTGGCCTATTGCAAGCGCCGCAGCAGTCTGTTGCTGCAAGCGCAGGCCCACCCTGTGCTGACCGGCGAAGACATGCAGCTTTGCCTGACGGAATCGGCAAAAGCGCTGTCCATGGGCGGCGTCCTCTGCGAGATCGCCGTGGCTTCTCATTGGCAAGCCTCAGTGCAGGACGCGGTCCTGCTGTACGAAGCGTTTGAATCGGTGCTGGAAGCGATGCTGTCCGTGCTCAAGGGGCTGACTGTTGAGCTGGCGATAGAAGCCAACGGCGGCAGCGTCTTTTGTTTGACGGCAGAGCTGCTGCAGGAACCCCCGCAGCAGGTGCGGCGCGCTTTTGAAGCGGCGGCGCATGACCTTGAAAAGATCGCTGTCCGCTTTGTTTTCAGCGAGACCCATTTGCAGAAGGGAGGCGCGCAAGATGCGATTGATTGATCTTCCGCTCGGTTCCGTTCGCGTATTGGGCTTTGCGTTTTTGCTGCTTTGTCTGGGCGCCGTGCTCTGCGCGCTGTATGCCGTGGGCAAGCCGAAGACACTGCCCTTTAAAATCATCTGCGCCGTCCTTGCGCTGCTTGCCTTTTGGCCGGAATGGATGATCGAGATCTATTCCGTGTATATGCACGATCTTGCCGACTATGCCGCTCCGGTTCCGTCCTGGGCGGAGCCGACGCTGGAGCTCCCGGTATGGGTGTTCGTTCTGCTGGTTTTGCTGTTGTTGGCGGCGGAAACAGCGCTTGTCGTCCATCTGATGCGGCTGTCGCGCCGCACGCTTTCCGCCCGGTCGGTTTGCGAAGGGTTCGACCAGCTTCCGGACGGCATCTGCTTCAGCCTGCGCGACGGGTTTCCGCGGCTGGTGAACGACCGGATGCAGAGCATCAGCCATGCAGCCTTCGGTGAAAACATCGCGAATGCCGAGCGGCTGAACCGACGGCTGGAAAAGCGCGATCTGCAGCCCGGCTGCAGCGTTGACGAAGACGAAAGAAACACCTTCCTGCTGCTTCCCGACGCAACCGCCTGGCGGCTGAAGCAAAAACCCATGATCGTTGACAAAAAAGAGATGACCGAAACCGTTGCGTTTGACACGACCGAGCGCTACCGCGCCCTGAATGAGCTGCGCAAACGCAATGCGCGGTTGGAACAGGTGAACCGGCAGTTGCGCGACTATATGCAGCAGATGGATCACATTATGCGCGAACGGGAGATTTTGCGCGCAAAGATAAGGCTGCACGACGAGCTGGGCAACATTCTGCTTGCCATTCGCAACTATCTTTCGCAGCCCGGCGGCGACCGGAAAGCGCTGGTCGATCTGATTTTGACGGAAACAAAAATTTTGCAAACGCAGAACGTGCCAGACCGAAGCGACGACCCGCTGTTTGCGGTGGAACAGGCGGCAAAAATGATTGGCGCTGCCATCCATTACGAGGGCGCGCTGCCGAAGCTCCACCGCGAAGTTGTGGTCGTTGCGATCCATGAATGCCTGACCAACGCGGTGAAGCACGCCGGGGGCAAAAATCTGTTTGTTCGCGTTGCGCAAACGGACAGTCAAACCGTTGTTTCTCTCACCAACGACGGCGACCCGCCGGCGGGACCGGTTCGGGAAACCGGCGGTCTGGGCGACCTGCGCAGGCTGGCCGAGCAAAACGGTGTGGAAATGCAGATTGAAAGTGCGCCGGTGTTCCGGCTGCAGTTGAAGTTTGAATCGTGAAAGGTAAGTGCCATGAATAAAAAGAAGACCCGGGTCATGATCGTGGACGATCAGGCGATCCCGCGCGCGCTGTTTGAACAGTATGTGAAACATTCCGACCGCTATGAGCTGGAGGTCTCGGTGCCGTCCGCCTATGCGCTGGACATCTATCTGCTGCAATACAAGGTGGACCTGATTTTGCTCGATATTCTGATGAACGACGGCTCCGACGGACTGAACGCCGCCGCCAAAGTGAAAGAAAAGTATCCGGAGATCAAGATCATTGCCGTCACCAGTCTGGTAGACAACAGCTTTCTCACACGCGCCCGCGCAGCCCATGTGGATTCCTTCTGGTTCAAGGAGGCGGGCGAAATGGAGATTTTGGACGTGATGGACCGCACCATGGCAGGCGAATCGGTCTATCCGTCGTTTGTGCCCCAAATCAACATCGGCCGGGCAGACAACTTTGCGTTTTCGGTGCGCGAGCTTGCCGTTTTGCGCGAGATGACCACCGGCGCTTCCAACGCGGAGGTGGCCGCCCGGTTGGGGATCAGCGAAAACACAGTCAAGGTGCATGTGCGCAACATGCTGCGCAAGACCCAGCTTTCCAGCCGCACGGAGCTTGCCATCAAGGCGCGCACGCTTGGCATCGTTGCCGTCAACGAGGCCATGGCCGCACCGAAGGGAGACGCCAAACACTGAGCTGCCGCCGCGAATACTACAGCTACCCACAAGTGACTACCCACAAATGGTTAATCACTTGTGGGAATTTACTTTATTTGTCGGTTTATTGTATAATAATCTCGTAAAAATATATTTTTTTTACTGAATAAAACGCTTCATTCGCCCGAAAAACACCGTGTCTTTTTTTGGAAGGGGGCAGGCGGAAAAAGAACAACAGCTTGAATCTCAGCACATCGGTATTCTACGGGACAAACACAAGGCTCCTCAAAAGGCAAGCCTTGCGTTCACGCCCAAAAACATCATTTCATTGAAAGAAAGGATAATCACTATGAAGAAAACAATTTCAATTCTCCTTGCGGTCCTTATGCTTGTAGGCTGCATGAGCATCGGTTTCTCCGCTTCGGCAAGATCCACGGTTACGGTTGGTGGCTTCTTTGTCTATCGAAGCAACAACAATGGCAAATTCTATGTTGGCAATGATAATCTTTATGTTCTCGTTGATGGTGAAGAAAGAGACGCTGATAATTTCAAAAGTGATGTGAAACTTACCCCGGGTGGAGCAAACTATACTTATGATTACAGCTCCTATGAAGATTCATTTTGGGATGGATTTGAATGCACCGGAACCGCAGAAATCAGCTTTACTTGCTTACTTGCGAGTGTTACGGTTGGTTTCAAAATTGTAGGCATCGACGGCAAAGAAAAGTCTGTCCGTGCGACAAAATCCGGCAACAATTACACCTACACAATCAACGCCGCAGACCTTGAAAATGTGGCGGTCGACAGACTTGACATCACCTTCTCCGCCAATCCGGTGCCCGGCGCCAAAATCGGCTCCGATTATTCCATCGATCTGAAGGCGACAGCTAACACCGCGGCGAAATTTGCCGAACTGAACCTTTACGCTCCCGTTATTTGGGCGAAATCCAACGCGGAAGGAGCGATCGGCGATTCTCCGGATTACGTGACCAACAACGGTTGGATGTATAGGTATTCCTATGTTGCAATCACAGATCAAAGCACCGGCAAAATTGTGTATCCGCACGCAACGCAGTTGAACTATGCGCCGCCGAAGAAGGTTTCTTCTCCCACCGTGCATGGCGAAGATGCGAACGGCGTCAGCGAAACCTATGAAGCCGGCAAAGAGTATTATTATTATGCAACTGTTAGCCTGGACGTCGGCTATAAGTTTACGGATGATACGCAGATTTACCTGAACGGTCAATCATATGCAACCGGTTACCAGGCAGAATACATCGCAGACAACCTTCTTGTGGTCCTCATTGATTGGGCGGATGTAACAGAAAAGGTGAACACCGTCAACATCGAATTCTCCGCCGACCCGAAGGAAGGCAAAGCCGTCGGCAGCGACTACAGCGTGAAGATTACGCCGGATTCGGACGCCGCGCTGAAAGAGGGCAGGCCGCTGATCAATCTGCCGGCAGCACCGGCCAACATCCTTGGCACCTACGATTACAATGCCGCCTATGTTGCGGTCTATGAATCCAACAACCTGCTTTATCCTGGTTATCTGTGGAGAACTTATAACACCGCACCGCAGAGAGCGCCCGCAAACGGTTCCGACCCGACCGGTGCGCTTGGCGCGCGCGGAAGCTATGCCGCTGGCAACTATGCGCTCGGCAAGACCTATAAGTACTATGCGATCTTTGAGATTGACGGCGCAGCATATGCGTTCGATGCAAATACCGTCTTCAATGTCAACGGCGTAAAAGCCACGGACGTGACCCTGTCCGGCGGCGGCAAATATGCCCAGGTGCTTGTCGGCGAAAAAACGGCAGCCCACGACCTGACCGAGGTTGCCGCGAACGCCGCCACCACCGAGCAGGAAGGCAACGTGCATTACTTCCACTGCGGCGCCTGCGGCAAGAACTTTGCCGACCTCGCCGCGACCCAGCAGCTTGATAAGGTCACCATCGATAAGCTGACCCCGGAAAATCCGACCAACCCGGAAAATCCTCAGGGCGGCGAAGACCAGAAACCCGCCAAGACCGGCTCCTGCAAATATTGCGGTGAGGACCACACGGGCTTTGCAGGCTTCTTCATCAAGATCATCCACAGCATTCTTGCCCTGTTCGGACTGAGAAAGTAATATTCCCCAACACACACGAGCCCCTGCTTCGGCGGGGGCTTTTCCAAAATCCGTTTGTTTTTCAAAGCGGAAAAATCCGCGCTTTTGCAAAACAAGCGTTGATGACCTGAAAAAATCCGTCTGCCGGAAGAGAACGCGGAGGAATGATGATGCACCAAAAAAGAATCAGAAAGGCGCTTTTGACGCTGCTTGCCGCAGCAGCTTTGCTTGTGTTTGCAGCGGTCTGTGCTTTTGCCGTTCCGGCAAAACCGGGTGCGGGCGCTGCCGAAACGGCACGCGCCTGCCGCTCCCATGCGCAGACGCCGGTCACGCTCCGTTCCATTCCGGCGCGGCACGGAGCCCAGTTTTCGCCGTCGATCCATCCGGCGGAAAAGAGCATTCCGCTGTTGATGATCGTGGTCGGCTTCAACGATCTGCCTTATGAAGACGGCTATGACTGGGCAAAAACGGTCTTTTCCGGTGAAAAGTCGCTGTCGGCGTATTACAGCGACATGTCCTTCGGCAAGTTTACCTTCACGCCCGCGCCGGAAACCTCTGTCTTCGGCACCGGCGGCAACAGCAACACGTTTAACGCGGTCAACGACGGCGTTGTGCATGTGAAGGTTCCGTTTTCCCATAAAGACTGGGCAGCCGCAGGGGAATATCCCGCGCTGGTGCAGGCGCTGACCACAGCAATCCGCCGGGCAGACGCCTATGTGGATTTTTCTGCCTTTGACGCGGACGAAAACGGCGCGATCACCGAAAACGAGCTGGCTGTCGGCTTTGTAGTCGCCGGCTATGAGGGCTCCGCCACGACCGAGTATCCCTTCGGGCGCGACAGGTATCTGTGGTCGCTTGCCTGGTCGCTGGAAGAAATGATTGATGATTTCGGCCTGTATCTGTCGGTTCCAACGCCGGACAGCAAGGCGGTCAGCGCATTCATTGCGATTGCGGAAAAGCTTGATGAAAACGAGCAGGAGCCGATCAGTGTTCTTGCGCACGAGCTTGGCCACTATCTCGGCTTGCCGGACTTATACGGCGCTTCCGGCGGTTACAGTGGGGCGTGGGGAAAATATGCGGTGTCCGATTTCAGCGTGATGGCCGACGGCTGCTGGGGCAACGACCCCGATGGCGGCAATATCCCGTATTCAATGGATGTCTGGAGCCGTTTTGCCCTTGGATGGTGTGCGCCGCAAACAGCGGACCGTGAAGGAGATTATGCGGTCTCGGCGCAAAGCTACACGGAGAACGACGCCTTCCATGCGATCTGCGTGCCGACCCAGCGGGACGGGGAATACTATCTGCTTGAAAACCGCCAGTTCACAAAATGGGACGCGGGAATGGCGCTTGACTATGACAGCGGCGGCGTCCTTGTGTGGCATATTGACGATGCGGTTTATGCGCAATATGCCGAAGCAAACATGGTCAACCTCCCGTTCCACCGTCCGGCGGTCATGCCGTTGTATCCGGAAAAGTCGGGCGGCGTTTCTGCGTTTATCGGAAACACAGACGCGGTGGAAACAACAAAGCCGTTTTTCACCGCCGCAGCGTGCAAAGCCATGTTCGGCGAAACGGCGTTTCTGGATTTGCCGCTCTACGGTGCGGGAGGCAGCGCAGACGACCGCGAAGCAAGAACGCTGTCTGGATTGAAGCTGTACTTTTTGGATGAGAGCGACCCCGCAATGACGGTTCGCCTTTCAACTGCCGACCATGTTCATTTTTTCGTCTTCGTTGACAAAGCGGAGCCGACCTGTACCGCAGAAGGCAAACAGATCTATCGCTGCTCATATTGCAATTTTGAAAAAGCCGAGCCGATCGCCGCCCTCGGCCATACCGAACCCGACGGCAACGGCAACTGCACCCGCTGCGGCACCCGCATCAAAGATGCGGATCAGAGCGACAAGCCGGATGATCACGGCAAGCCCAAAGGCGACTGCAAATATTGCGGTGAGGACCACAACGGTTTCTTCGGCTTTTTCGTCAAGATCTTCCACAGCATTCTGGCGCTGTTCGGACTGAGAAAGCAACCCAACCAAAACAGAAAAGCGGCGGGAGCGATCCTGCCGCTTTTGCACTCTGTGATTGATAATTCGTGGGGTGCGTTCCCGCGTGCCTTGGGAGAGCGCTTGAATGGCATTCAAGAGGTAAGGGGTTCGATCCCCCTCATCTCCATCAGAGAGGGCGCGTTGCAAAATAACGGCTCACAAAAATAAAGGCACCGACATTCCCGAAAAGGGTTGGCCGGTGCCTTCATTTGTGGTAAAATTATGGTGTGAACAAAAACCTTACCAAAGCAGAGTATAGCATAGTTGAACGAAA
>JAFTCX010000087.1 GCA_017454485.1 Clostridia bacterium
GTACCCGCTGATTAACTCGGTGCGTGAAGATTGGCGAGGAAATTTTTCGTCAGATGTAACAGAAATCGCGCAGCCAACCTGACGGTTTGCAAGCGATTTCTGTGCAAAATGACGGAAAATTTACCGTCAAGATTTGCGCATCCGAGTTAATCAGTGGGTACTTAGAGTGAATCAGTGGGTACCTAAGGGTTTTCTCTTTTATGCGTCTTTATGCGGCGTTTTTTCAAAAAGTATCCGCCCCGTCCAGACAGGACGCGTCAAACGCGGCGGGAATGCAGCGCAATTTCGGCGTGGCATCCGGCACAAGAAAGACCTCGACCACGTCAAAGCGCGGCTGCTTTTCCGCCTGATGCTTTTGCAGATACAGCAGCGCGGTCTGCACGATCTTTGCCTGCTTTTTGGAATCAACCGCTTCGCACGGGCGGCCGAAGGAATCGGGCTTGCGCGTTTTGACCTCGCAGAACACAAGCGTATCTGCATTTTCGGCAATCACGTCGATCTCGCCGCAGCGCGCGTGAAAGTTGCGCTCTTTTACGGTAAAGCCGTGCTTTTCATAATAGGCGGCGGCAAGCGTTTCGCCGCGCAGTCCCGCTTGCGCCGTGGCGCTTGGCGCCCTTTCGTCGCCGAGGATCTTTTTGAGAAAGGTGCGCCGGTGCAGCTCGCAGACGCCGAATTCGGCAATTTTTTCATAGTGCAGCTTGGTGCCGTAGCCCTTGTGCTGCGCAAAGCAGTACTGCGGATAGCGCTTGTCCATCTCGCGCATGAAGCGGTCCCGCGTGACCTTGGCCAGCACGGACGCGGCGGCGATGGACATACATTTGGCGTCGCCCTTGACGATCGTCACCTCGTCAAAGGGCAGACCCGGCTTGCGGTTGCCGTCAACCAGCGCAAGGTCGGGCGAAAGGGAAAGCGCTTGCACGGCGCGGCGCATGGCAAGAAAGGTCGCCTGCAAAATGTTGATCTCGTCGATCTCTTCGGCGCTTGCCGTGCCGACGCCGTAGGCGAGGGCTTTTTCTTTGATCACGTCAAAGAGCGCCTCGCGCTTTTTTTCGCTGAGCTTTTTGGAATCGTTCAGCCCCTCGATCTCGCAGCCTCCCGGCAAGATCACCGCGGCGGCGCAGACCGGACCGCACAACGGCCCGCGTCCGGCTTCATCGATTCCGCAAATGATTTTGTATCCCCTTGCGCGATATGCATTTTCAATGTCCAGATTCATACAATCCCCTGTTCCCTGTTCCCTGTTCCCTGTTCTCTGTTCTCTGTTCCCTGTTTCCTGTCCACTAAAAAAAGCGGCATAGCCGCTTTTTTTCATCAAATAACCTGACAGAAGTTGAAGATCGATTCCGGCAGCTCCTCTTTGTCTGCGGAAACGGTGAACACAAAGCTCTTTTCCTGCGACGAGCTGAGCTCGTACACTCTTTCCAGGAACTTTGCAAGCTCGTTATAATCGCGGCCGCCGATGCGCAGTGTTGCGTCCACCAGCACGTCGGTGATGTCGTGGTCGCCGGCACAAACGCCTGCAAGGAAGCCGTAGAATGCGTCATAGCCCTTGACTTCGTAATCGTCCGTCGCAATCAGTCTTGCGCGGTAGTTGACGTCATAGGTCAGCTTTGTTTCCTTTTCCACGCAGATGACGTTGCCCTTGGAGTTTTCAATCGCGTCGTTGACGCACGCGATGAGGTGTTTGGTCTTGCCTGCGCCTTTGTGGCCCAAAATCAGAGAAATCATGTGGATTTCCTCCTTCTAAAAAATCTTTGCAACGGTATTATATCACAAACCGAGCCGTCTTTCAAGTGCTTCTTTTTCTTTTTCATAGCCGGGTTTTCCGAGCAGCGCGAACATATTGCGCTTATAGCTTTCCACACCGGGCTGGTCAAACGGGTTCACGCCCAGCACATAGCCGGACACGGCGCACGCCTTTTCAAGGTAATAGATCAGATAGCCGATCGTGTGCTCATCCATGGCGTCGGCTGTCAAAACCACGTTCGGCACATCGCCGTCGTTGTGCGCGAGCAGTGTGCCCTCCAGCGCTTTGCGCGCAACAAAGGACAGCTCTTTTCCGGCAAGGAAGTTCAGCCCGTCGATGTTTTCGTCGTCTCTTTCAATGAGCTGATCCTGCTGCCCCTTTTGGAAATCGATCACGGTCTCAAACAAAATGCGTTCGCCCTGCTGGATATACTGCCCCAGCGAGTGCAGATCGGTGGAAAAGATCGCCGAGGTCGGGAACAGACCCTTGCCGTCCTTGCCTTCGCTTTCGCCGAAAAGCTGCTTGATCCATTCGTTCATCATCATGAAATTCGGCTCATAGCAAACGAACATCTCGACCTTCTTGCCCTTTTCATACAGCGCGTTGCGCACGGCAACATAGCGGTAGCAGTCGTTTTCGGCAAGGTCGTCGCTTTGCAGCTTCAGACGCGCGTCGGCAGCGCCCTGCATGAGCGCGTCGATATCGATCCCAGCAGCGGCGATGGGCAGCAGACCCACGGCGGTGAGCACGGAATAGCGGCCGCCGACGTCGTCGGGCACCACAAAGGTCTCATAGCCCTCGCTGTCGGCCAGCGCCTTGAGCGTGCCCTTGACCTTGTCGGTCGTCACAAAAATGCGCTCGGCAGCGCCCTTTTCGCCATAGCGCTCGATCAAAAGCGAACGGAAAATGCGGAACGAAATCGCCGGCTCGGTGGTTGTGCCGGATTTGGAGATCACGTTGACGCTGAAATCCTTGTCTTTCACAATTTCAAGCAGCTCGCGCAGCGACGTTGCGCTCAAAGAGTTGCCGGAAAAATAGATCGCGGGCGTACCGTTTCGCAAGGTATTGTAGTTTTGCGAGCGCAGGCATTCGATCACGGCGCGCGCGCCGAGATAAGAGCCGCCGATGCCGATCACGATCAGCACGTCAGAGGTGCGCTGAATTTTTTTTGCCGCTTCCTTGATACGGGCGAACTCCTCTTTGTCGTAGTTGACCGGCAGATCGATCCAGCCCAAACGGTCCGCGCCGGCGCCTGTGCCCTCATGCAGCGCACGGTGCGCCGCCGAGATTCTTTCCTGAAAAGCGGCAACTTCACTGTCCGGCACAAAGTCGCGGACGTATTTATTCAAAAACTGAACAGCCATTTTTGTCCTCCTGATTCTTTTGAGCCGCATTTTTCGCTGCGGCGCTTACTATAATATTGGCTTATTGTATACTAAAAATCCTTTTTTGTCAAGCGCAAAACGCCGGCGACCTTTCAACGGCGTGCCAGCGACGCCAGCAGACGCAGAAAAACGTCAAAAAGCGTCAGCCGTCCAACATCGGATGCGGCGCAAAGTGTGCTTTTGGCAACCTGTTTGTCGCCGACGGAAAACGTCAGCGTGCCGAGCGTTTGCCCTTTTTCAACCGGCGCTTCCACATGTTCGGCCATGTCCGCCGTGATATTCAGGTTCTGCTTTTCTCCGCGGCGCAAAATCAGCGCCGGCAGCGTTTGAAGCTTTGGCAAAACAAACGCTTCTTTTCCGCGCTGCACCGGCAGCGGCGCCAAAAGCGTCTGCGGCACCTCGGGTGTGACGGCTTCAAACGAGGCGAAGCCCCAATCGAGCAGATTTTGCGCAAAGGCAAAGCGGTCGGCGCTGTTTTCGGCGCCGAGGATCACGGCGATCAGATGCATTCCGCCGCGTTTTGCGCTTGCGCTGATGCAGCAGCCGGCCTTGCTCGTTGTGCCGGTCTTGAGTCCGGTCGTGTCCTTATAGTGGCGCACAAGCTTGTTTGTGTTGACAAGCTGCGTCTGTCCGCCGCGCAGCGAATCCATCCAGACGGTTGTGTAATCGAGCACCTTTTCGTGCGAAAGCAGTGCGCGGCTCATCAGCGCCACATCATACGCGCTGGTCAAATGGGTGGTTGTGTCGTCGTCCAGCCCGGTGCAGTTGTCAAAATGCGTGTCGTTCATGCCGAGCTGCTTTGCGCGTTCATTCATCCGGCGCACAAAGCCCTGCTCGGAACCGGCAAGCGCTTCTGCCAGCGCGGTGCACGCGTCGTTGGCCGAACCGATCGCCGTGGCACGCAGCAGCTCGTCAACGCTCATCTGCTCGCCCTCCTTCAGCCAAATTTGCGAGCCGCCCTTTTTCGCGGCTTCGGCGCTGGCCGTCACGGTCGTTTGCAGCGAAAGATCGCCGCGCTCGAGCGCTTCAAAGAACAGCAGCAGCGACATCACCTTTGTGACCGACGCGGGGTACAGCTTTTCATGTTCGTTTTGCCCAAGCAGCAGCGTGCCGCTCTCCTGCTCCAGCAAAACGGCGGCTTTGGCCTGCACGGCGGGCGCGTCGCTCTCTTCGGCGCAAAGGGCAACTACGGGCAGCGAACAGAGCAAACAAAGGGTCAAAACAAAAATCAGCAGGCGTTTCATTTGCATCACTCCTCAAAGCAGTGTATGCGCGTGCGACAAAAAACATGAGAATCTTTGCACAAAAAACATGAGAATCTTTGCGCTGTTTCTTGCCTTTTCGGGGAAAGTGCGCTATAATAACATGATTTCAAGAAGAAGGAAAGCGACATGAACGAAAAGGAAACCTATCTGGAATGTGAAAAGCCGTGGCTGTATTGGCTTTTGATCGTCGTTGCGGGCTGGTTCGGCGCCTATACCTTTCTTTTGCGCGGCGGCGTGTTTTGCAACGCGCAAACGGCAAATGTTGTGCTGTTCGCCATCGCGCTGGGTTCGGGCGACCTGAAAAAGGCGCTTTATCTGCTGGTGCCGATCGGCGCATACTTTTTCGGCGCGTTTTTGTCGGAGCTTTTGGGCAAAAGCGTCAAAAAGCTGCGGCTGCTGCGCTGGGACACGATTTTGATCGGCTTTGAGGCCGCCGTGGTGATTGCGCTCGGCTTTTTGCCGGAAAACGCGCCGGATCAAATTTGCCAGATCGTGCTCAATTTCATCTGCTCCATGCAGTTCAACACCTTTCGGCAGGTCAAGGGCATTCCGGCGGCCACAACCTTTGTGACGAACCATATCCGTCAGGTGGGCGCAAACGCGGCAAAGTTTTTGCGCCACCGCGACAGGGATTCCGGCAGCCGGCTCAAGCTGCACGGAACGATGATCTTCTGCTTTGCGCTGGGCACGGTGCTGTGTACGCTGTGCATCAAATTCGCCGCCTACCGTGCCATCTGGGGCGCAGCGGTGCTGCTGATCTTCATCTTCCTGCGTCTGTGCTACGCCGACCGCGTAACCGAAAAAGAACTGCTTGACCGTGTGCCGCACGGCCATTGAAGAGGTGCCTATGAAAGCTGCAATCTATACCCTCGGCTGCAAAGTCAACCAATATGAATCCCGTGCGCTGGGCGAGCTGCTGGAGAAAAACGGCTATACGCTCACCGACACGCACGACGACGCCGACATCTACATCGTCAACTCCTGCACCGTAACGGCCGAAGCAGACCGCAAAACGCGCCAGCATGTGCGAAAATTCAAGCGTGCGCACCCGAACAGCATTGTGGTTTTGACCGGCTGTTTGCCGCAGGCGTTTCCGAAGGACGCCGCCCTGCTCAGCGAAGCGGACATCATCATCGGCAACAAGAGCAACGACCGGCTGCTCGATCTGCTGGACACCTATCGCAAATTCGGCAACCGCGTGGTGCAAATCGTTGAACACGAAAACGGCGAAGCGTTTTCTTCCACGATTCTTTCGGCGTTTGAAGAGCGCACACGCGCCTATGTGAAGATTCAGGACGGCTGCAACCGCTTTTGCTCTTATTGCATCATCCCCTATGCGCGCGGCCATGTGCGTTCCAAGCCGCTGGAAGACATCCGCGCGGAGCTTTGCGGGCTTGCCGAGCGCGGCCACAAGGAGGTTGTGCTTGTGGGCATCAACCTGTCCTCCTACGGGCAGGACAGCGGCCACAGCTTTGCCGAAGCTGTGGAGCTCGCCTGCAGCATCGACGCTCTGCAGCGCGTGCGGCTGGGCTCGCTGGAGCCGGATCATTTGACCGACGAGGTGCTCTCGCGCCTTGCGAAGTGCGAAAAGCTCTGTCCGCAGTTCCACCTTTCGCTGCAAAGCGGGTGCGACAGCACGCTGAAAAAAATGAACCGCCACTATAACACCGCGGAGTTTCGTGCGCTGTGTGCATCGCTGCGCCGCCTGTTCCCGGGCTGCACGCTTTCCACCGATGTGATGGTCGGCTTTTGCGGCGAAAGCGACGCGGATTTCGAAGAGAGTCTCGCGTTTGTCAAAGAGATCGGCTTTGAAAAAGTCCATGTCTTCCCCTACTCCGTGCGCACCGGCACACGCGCCGAAAAAATGGACGACCACCTGCCGAAACATGTCAAGGAGGAACGCGCCGCAAAAATGCTCGCTTTGGGAAAGGAGCTGCGCAGCGCGTATTTGAAAAAGCAGATCGGCAGAACGGTCGACGTGCTCTTTGAAGCAAAGCAGAAAAACGGCCTTTGGACAGGCTGCACGGCGAACTATACGCCGGTGTGCGTGCAATCCGATTTGCCGCTGGCGGGCAAAACGGCAGCCGTGGAGATCACGGGCGCGGACGGGGACGAGACGTGCGTGGGAACAATGCGTAATTCGTAATGCGTAATGCGTAATGCGTAATTGAGGTCGCGGAAAGCGTGACGTTGTCCTTCATTGTCCGTTCCGCGGCCGAAAGAACACAGCAGCTTTTAGAACCGTCGATTATAAGTAGAAAGGCAGTCGCTCAACTGAACGGCTGCCCTTTTTATGATTCTGCATTTTGGCGCATCGCCGCAGGCGGCGCCCCTCAATTACGCATTACGCATTACGAATTACGCATTTGAAATAATCCTCGCGCCATGCGCAGGGATTATTTCTCGCCCAGCAGCTTCGCCAGCTCTTCCATGAACGTGTTGATGTCCTTGAACTGACGGTAGACCGACGCAAAGCGCACATACGCCACCTCGTCGAGCATTTTGAGCTTATCCATCGCCATTTCGCCGATGTGCACGCTCGTCACCTCGCGGTCCAGCGAGTTTTGCAGCTCCTGCTCAATATCCGACACGGCCTCTTCGATCTGCGCGATGGACACCGGGCGCTTTTCACACGCACGCAGCATCCCGTTGAACAGCTTCACGCGGTCAAACGCCTCGCGCGATCTGTCTTTTTTTACAACGATGATCGGCACGGTTTCGATGATTTCATAGGTGGTGAAGCGCTTGCCGCACGCCACGCATTCTCTGCGCCGGCGGATGCGTTCGCCCTCATCGGTCGGACGCGAATCGATCACCTTGCTGTCACTGCACCCGCAAAACGGACATTTCATTTCAGTGCCCCCTCCAAAAAGATATATATATTGTATCATATATTTGTAAGGTATACAAGATACATTTCACTTATTTTTGGAAAAAATTGAAAAAATCTGCGCGGTCTGCGCCCCCTCGTCCGCAGCGTCCGTCAAAAAGCGTCGGCAGTCCGCATCCGCAAACAGCAGCTCCCCCGCCCGCTTTGCGCGGTGCAGAAACCGCTGGGAAAAGCGCACCTGCGCTGAAACGCCGAGCAGCGGGCACACGCCCAGGGCGCGCTTGTCCAGCCGGACTTCGATGGTTCCGTTTTCCGTCACCGGTAAAAACGGAAAAAACCGGCAGCTCAGCGGCCGTTCGCTGCGCCGGCAGGTGCCCGAACACACCGCGATGCGCCGCTTTTCATCGCCCTGCACGGAAAGCTCCGTGCTCTCGCCCGGAAACAGCAGCATCCCCGTTTGTCCGTCCGCCTTGCAGCAGCGTTTGCCGCACAGTGCGCCGCAGTCCGCGCGCAGGGGCGTGAACCGTCCGAGCGTTTTGCGCACCC
Source organism: Clostridia bacterium (assembly GCA_017454485.1). GTDB lineage: Bacteria > Bacillota > Clostridia > Oscillospirales > Acutalibacteraceae > UBA6857. Next base: position 7,774 of record JAFTCX010000087.1, read on the forward strand.
GGCGATAGAGCCGGCGTTTGTCTTTTTTCAACATCGCGCACCCTTCTTCCTCTTTTTTCGCTGTAAACATACCATATTGTCCGCCGGTTTGTCAAGAGAGAGAAAAAAGCAAAAAAATATTTTCTCCTTCGCCGTGTTTCGACATTTTTTGTTTCATCATCTTGCTATAATGAGCGCACAAACAGACGAAATATAGGAGGTACTGTAATGAAAGAAGCAGAACACAGCAAAACTGCACTTGCGGCAAACGCCATCCGTCAGGTTGCCGCGCAGAAAGGGATTGAAGAAGCTCAGGTGCGCCGCGAAATCGCGCTGGCGCTGCAGGCGGCAAAGGAAAGCGGAAACGAGGCCATGCGGCTGCTGTTCGCGCTGCAAAAGGACAGCTTTGCGCCGGAGGACGCCGTTGCGTTTGTGCTGGACTGTCTGCTGGCGCAGCCATGAGGGGCAAAAAACTATGCAAGTTACACAGAGAGACGGCTGCTTTTTTTGGCAGCCGCCGCTTTGTTTTTCTATGCGTTCTCCCTTGAAAAAGATATGTATCTATGGTAAAATAAAGCGGATTATAAGTTTTGGAAGAGAAGTGAAAAAATGTATAAAATAGGCTTTGACAACAACAAATATATCAAAACACAGTCCTCGCACATCCGCGAGCGCATGAGCAAATTCGGCGGAAAGCTGTATTTGGAATTCGGCGGCAAGCTCTTTGACGACAACCACGCCTCGCGCGTTTTGCCTGGCTTTGCGCCCGACAGCAAGCTGCGTATGCTGCTCGAGCTCAAGGATGAGGCGGAAATCGTCATCGCCGTGTCCGCCCTCGCCATCGAAAGCAAAAAGCTGCGCTCCGATTTGAACATCTCCTATGAGCAGGAGGTGCTGCGTCTGGTCGATCTGTTCCGCGGCGTGGGACTTTACGTCGGCTCCGTGGTCATCACCCAATACAGCGGCCAGCGCGCCGCCGACCGCTGCAAAAAGAATCTGCAGGCGCTTGGTCTTTCCGTGTTCACCCATTACAAGATCGACGGCTACCCCTCCAATGTGAAAAAAATCGTCTCCGAAGAGGGCTACGGCAAAAACGATTATATCGAAACGTCCCGCCGGCTGATCGTTGTCACCGCCCCCGGCCCCGGCAGCGGCAAAATGGCAACGTGCCTGTCGCAGCTCTATCATGAGCATCTGCGCGGCATCGACGCAGGATATGCAAAGTTCGAGACCTTCCCAATCTGGAACCTGCCGCTCAAGCATCCGGTCAACCTCGCCTATGAAGCGGCGACGGCCGACCTCAACGATGTGAACATGATCGACTCGTTCCATCTGGACGCCTACGGCATCGCAACGGTCAACTACAACCGCGATATTGAGATTTTCCCCGTGCTCAATACGATTTTTGAAAACATCTACGGCCAGTCCCCCTACAAATCCCCCACCGATATGGGCGTCAACATGGCGGGCTACTGCATTGTGGACGACGACGCCGTGTGCGAAGCCGCAAAGCAGGAGATCATCCGCCGCTACTACAAAGCGCTGTGCGACAAGCGCAAGGGGCTGGATTCCACCAAGGAGATTGAGCGCATTGAGCTCATTATGAACAACGCCGGCATCTCCACCGAGGACCGCGCCGTGGTATCGCTTGCCAACGACACGGCAAACCGCACCGGCGCACCCGCCGCAGCCATTGAGCTGCGCGACGGCACGCTGCTGACCGGCAAAACAAAGCCTCTGTTCGGTGCAACAACGTCGCTCATTCTCAACGCGCTGAAGACCCTCGCCGGCATTGACGACAGCAAAGAGCTCATCCCCGCCTCGTTCATCGAGCCGGTGCAAAACCTCAAGGTCAGCTATCTCGGCAGCAAGAATCCGCGTCTGCACATTGACGAGATGCTCGTTGCCCTTTCCGTCAGCGCCGCAACAGACGAAGCCTGTGCCAAAGCGCTCGCCTGTTTGCCGCTGCTTTCCGGCACCGAGGCGCACTGCTCGGTCATTTTGCCCGCAGCGGACACAGCGGTGTTCCGCAAGCTCGGCGTCAACCTCACCTGCGAGGCGGACTACGAAAACGACAACCTGTATCATCTTGGGTAAGGAGGCATTTTATGAACCGGTTTTTGAAACATCTGCTTGTTCTTTCCGTCTGCATTGTGCTGTGCGCGCTGTTTGCCGCCGCCGCCTTTGCCGTTCCCGCAAAGCCCGGCACCCACGCCGACGCCGATGCGTTCTGCCGCTCACAGCGGGGCGAGCTTGTCCGCTTTGAAAGTCTGCCTTCGCCCTCCAAAAGCGGAAGAAGCAAGGCGCCCGTGCAGCCGCTGACGGAAAAAGAGCTGCCTTTGCTCGTGGTGGTGCTCGGCTTCAACAATTTTGCCTATGCAAACGATTATGATTGGAGCCGCACGATTTTTGACGGCGAAAAGTCGCTGTCGGCCTACTACACGGATATGTCCTTCGGCAAGTTCACCTTTGTGCCCGCCGAAGAGACCAGTGCGTTTGAAACCGACGGAAACACCAACACTGCCGACGCCGTGAACGACGGGATCGTTCATCTGAAGCTGGATCAGGATCATATGGATTGGCGGCTCGAAGCGGAAAGCGACGATCTTTCGCTGGATCGCATGTTGATCGATGCAGCCAGTGCTGCCGATCCCTATGTGGATTTTGCGTCCTATGACAAAAACGGCGACGGCGCGATCACGAACAACGAGCTTGCGCTTGCCTTTGTGGTTGCCGGCTATGAAGCGTCGGAGGATCAGTACGACTATAAAGAGGGCAAAGAATACTTCCTTTGGGCGCACGCCTGGACGCTGGAGGACGCTGCCGAGGAAGCCGGAGATGATGTTGAAGCGCCGAAGCCCGACGGCGTGCTGATCTCGCCTTACATTGCCATAGCGGAGCAGTTGAGCCATGACGGCGGGCAGGCGCCCATCAGCGTTTTGGCGCACGAGCTGGGTCATTATCTCGGTCTGCCCGACCTTTACAACACCGGCAAATCGCTCGGCGAATGGAAAAAATACGACGTCAACTATCTGAGCGTGATGGCGAGCGGCTCCTGGGGCGTAGACAACGACGACAACTACTGCCCGTATTCCATGGACGTTTGGAGCCGCACGGTGCTCGGCTGGTGTGAACCGGCGCAGGCGACGCTCAGCGGCGATTTTGTCGTGAACGCCCAAAGCTATGACGCGGAAAACGAGACGTTTACCGCTTTGAAGGTTCCGACGCAGCGCGAGACAGAGTATTATCTCCTTGAAAACCGTCAGCTCAACAAATGGGACGAGGCGCTGGATGTCGAATACTGGGGCGAAGAATTGACGAACGGTCTGATTCTCTGGCACATCGATATGGATACGTATGCACTGTATGAGGAGGCCAACGAGGTCAACAACCCGCCGCACCGCCCTGCGGTCATGCCGCTGTATCCCGAAGGCGAAAGCGGCGCTTACACCTTTACCGGAAAATCCAACAAGGTGGATATCGACCAGCCGTTTTTTGACAAAGCGCACTGGGAAAGCGCGTTCGCAAACCTCGGCGCAAGCCTGAATCTGCCGCTGTACGGCCCGGGTGACGACGCCAATCTGCGCGCCGCGCGCCTGGATTCCGGCATTCTTGTGACATTTTTAGACGACAGTAACGCGCAGATGCACCTCCATGTGGATGTGCCCGAACACACGCATACAACGGTGTTTGTGGAAAAAATGCTGCGCGACTGCAACGCCGGCGGCACCAACGCGCACTGGATGTGCACCATTTGCAGCAAAGCGTTTGCCGATGAAGCGGCGCAGACCGAGCTGACAGACGAAGAGCTCGCCATCGCGCCCGCCGCACACATCTGGGACGACGGCGAAGTCTTTGCCGAAGCGACCGAAACCGACGAGGGTCTGGTCTGCTATCACTGCACAGTCTGCGACAGCGTACGGTACGAGGTGCTGCCCCAGCTTCCGCCGCAAAACAACAGCACACCGTCCGACGAAAACCTTTGCCCCTACTGCGGACAGGCGCACACCGGCTTTTTCGGCTTCTTCATCCGCATTTTCCATCTGATCCTGAACCTGTTCAAATAAGCCGAACCGAAAGGAGAGCGTTTTATGCGTTATGTGTTTCTTGCGCTGTTTGCCGCGGTAAGTCTGGTGCATCTCTATCACAGCTGGCTCGACGTTACAAAAAAACGCCGCATGACAAAATGGGCGCTGCTGCTGCTTTTGCTCGGCTATTACCTGACAAGCACAAGCACGTTTTCGCCGCTTTTGATCGCCGCGCTGCTGTGCAGCTGGCTGGGCGACGTGCTGCTGATGCCCAGCGGCAACGGCTGGTTCGTTTCGGGCGGCATCAGCTTTCTTGCCGCGCATGTGCTGTTTGTGCTGCTGTATCTCGGTCAGGTGGACTTTGCGGCGGTCAACTGGCTGATCGCCGTGCCGGTCGCTCTGGTTTACATCGCGGCGGTGACCGTGATCCTTGCCCTGCTCAAAAAGGAAACGCCGAAGCCCATGTTTGTGCCGATGTTTTTGTATCTGCTCATGAACGGCGCAATGAACGTCTTTGCCCTGATGCAGCTTTTGACAAATCCCTGCGCGGGCGCGGCGGTGGCCTATCTCGGCGCGATCCTCTTCTTCGTGTCCGACAGCACGCTGTATCTCAACAAATACTATAAGAAAAAGCAGATTGTCCCCAAAAAGCATTTCACCATCATGCTCACCTATCTGCTCGGTGAATTTCTCATCGTGCAGGGCATGCTGATGCTGGGGCTGTGATAAAGTACCCACTGATTAACTCGGATGTGCAAATCTTGACGGTAAATTTTCCGTCATTTTGCACAGAAACCGCTTGCAAACCGGCAGGTTGGCTGCGCGATTTCTGTTACATCTGACGAAAAATTTCCTCGCCAATCTTTACGCATCGAATGAATCAGCGGGTACTAAACGCATAAATTTGATGGGAGCACCCATCATAAAATAAAAGGAGGCATTTTATGCAAGCAATCAAAAAGTATCTCGCAGAATGTATCGGCACCTTCGTCCTCGTGTTCGTTGCGTGCGGAACCGCAGCCGCCCTCGGCTGCTCGGCAGAACCCAACGCGGCCTATTTCCTGACGGCTGCCGCGTTCGGTCTGGTGATCGTCGCCATGGCATATTCCATCGGCAACGTCTCCGGCTGCCACATCAACCCCGCCGTCTCCATCGCCATGCTCGTCAGCGGCAAACTGTCCATCGCTGATTTCTGCGGCTACGTTGTGGCGCAGTTCATCGGCGCAATCGCCGGCGCAGGCTGCCTGCGTGCGCTGCTCGGTCCGGACAGCAGCCTTGGCACAAACGGCCTTTACAACGGCGAAATTCTGCCCTCGCTGCTGATTGAATGTGTACTCACGTTCATCTTTGTGCTCGCCATCCTCGGCGTGACCAGCAAGATCGAAAACGGCGCTGTCGCGGGCATCGTGATCGGCCTTTCGCTGACGCTGGTGCACATCTTCGGCATCCACTTCACCGGCACCTCCGTGAACCCGGCGCGTTCCTTCGGTCCTGCGCTGTTTGTGGGCGGCGACGCGCTTGCAAACGTCTGGGTGTTCATCGTTGCGCCGCTGGTCGGCGGTGTGCTTGCCGCGCTGGTGTATAAGCTGCTCGCAAGCGAAAAGAAAGCGTAAATGTGTAACATGATTTCGTCATATTTAAAGAATTCATGAAAAATTCACATTTCTGCTTGCATCTTCAAATCAACCGTGCTATAATGTAATCACAGAATATGAAGGAGGCAAATTTACTATGGAAGCTATCAAAAATTTCTTCAACAGTCTCGCCCAGGGCATCATCGGCATCCTCAAGGCCGCAGGCGTGCCGGAAGACATTTTGAGCATGATCTCCAATATGTTCAACAATACGCTCGAATAAATCAAACAAATCAACAGTAACGTTTTTTAAGGAGTATGTATTATGGAAAAACTCGGTCTGTTTGTGGAATATTTTCTTGAAATGCTCGGCAAAATCCTGAAAGCCGTCAACGTTCTCGCTTCCGACAGCAATATGCTCGAGGACATCGGCGACGCGGTTGCGGAATTCGGCGACAATGTAGACAGCATGAAATAAGCATGGAACAAAGAAGAGTCGCTTGGGCGGCTCTTTTTTTTACATTTTTTTTCGGAAAACCTATTGAAAAATTGTAAATTGTATGTTAAAATGCGATGTATAGAAGTAGATTCTAAAATTAATTTGGAAGGAGTGAAAAGAATGGATACTTTGATCGATTATTTGACCAAGGCTGCTGATCTTGTTGGTTACATCTTCGAGCTCGTGAACAAAATCCTTGTTGCCGTCAACGGTGAAGAGGACGAAACGGTTGCTGAGATGGAAAACACCAAGAGCACTGTCAGTGACATCGTCGGCGCTGTGAAGGATTTCGCAGGTCAGGTTGACGGACTTTCCGAATAAGTTTTTCTGATTCGTAAAGCAATCCGCATTTATGGGATGAGAAGGGAGCCGAAAGGCTCCTTTTTCCATAGCATTTCCATGGTTTGTTCACAATTTCAGGCCTCTGCTGAGATCTAAAGCGCCTAAATCTTGTGGAAATCGTCCAAACGGCCACAAGAAAATGTGATGGTTTTTTTAAAAAATATAAAATGCGGCAAAAAAATGAACTTTTTTTGAAAAAACTATTGACTTTTCACATTAGATGACTATAATAGTCAATGTGAGAAGAAGAATAGCTCACAAAAAATATATATATTTTTTACAGGAGGAATTATCCATGGAAAAACTCAGACAAGTATTTGACCTCGCAACGATCTTCTTCAAGACCCTTGTTAAGCTGTTCAACGCTATGGGCATTGCCGGCGGCAGCGAAGAAGAAAACGGCTCCTACTATGAATATCTGAACGTTGTTCATGACGGTGCTGAAGAAGTTCTTGACAGCGGCATCCTTGAGAAGCTTGCAGAATAAGTTCGTTGTATGTAAAAGTCAAAGCCGAGGTTTTACCCCGGCTTTTTCTTTTTTTACCCCTTCCACCGGCATTCGCCGGTCCCCCTTCCCCATTGAAATGGGGAAGGCTTTGTTGCACCTCATCCACCACTTCGTGGTCCCCCTTCGGTCTCGCCTGCCGGGGTCTCGCCTGCCGGCTCGGTCGTTGCTTCTGCGCTTTGCGCAGAGGTTGCCACCGGCAACCCGCAACTCGGTCGGCGCTTCTCAAGGCAGAGCCTTGAGAGATCTCCGCAGGAGACCCGCGCCCCGCGAGCGGGGAAGGCTGGAGAAATACGCTTTTGCCGTGAGGTTCGTTATAAAATAATAATTGTACAACGAGTTTTTTCATAACGAACCTCTCTCAACCCCTCATTCCCTCAACCCCTTAATCCCTCATTCCCTCATTCCCTCATTCCCTCAACCCCTTAACCCCTTAACCCCTCCAATTCCGCATGAAAAAAGACGGCTCTCGGCCGCCTTTTTGCAGTATTCGAGTGAATCAGTGGGTACTTAGAATTTCAGCACGCCGAGACCCTCCAGCACGCTGGAGACGAGGATCGCAAAGATGAAGATCGGCGCGACCCACTTGACCATCGCCACGTAGAACTTTTTCATCGTGAACGGTCCGTTGAGCTCAACCTCGCTGATGATGGCGTCGGGCTTGATCACAAAGCCCACCATGACGCAGGTCAGCATACCAACCAGCGGCAGCAGAACGCTGTTGGAAACGAAATCAAGGAAGTCGGGAATGCTGAAGCCGAAGATCGTCACGCCGTCCCAAATGCCGAAACCGAGCGAACAGACGATACCGAGCACAATGCCGTAAACGGCAACGATGGCGGTCGCCTTGCCGCGGCTCATCTTAAACGAATCGATCAAGCCGGAGACGATCGCTTCCATGATGGAAACGGAGCTGGTGATGGCCGCAAAGAGCACCAGGAAGAAGAACAGCGCACCGATGATGCCGCCGCCGGGCAGGCTGTTGAACACCTTCGGAAGCGTTACAAACATCAGCGACGGACCTTTGCCGAGCGCTGCGCTGTCGCCGCCGGAGAACACAAACACGGACGGAATGATCATCAAACCGCCAAGGAACGCAATCGCCGTGTCAAAAATTTCGATCTGACGCGTCGCCTTTTCAATGTGCTCCTCCTTGGAAAAATAGGAGCCGTAGGTGATCATAATGCCCATGGCGAGAGACATGGAATAAAAGAGCTGGCCGAGCGCGGCAAGGAAGGTTTTGATGCTCAGATCCTTGATGTTCGGCAGCAGGTAATATTTCACGCCTGCACCGGCGCCGGGACGTGTGATGACATAGATCGAAAGGCCGACCGTGATGAGCACCAGCGCCGGCATGAGCACACGCGACAGCTTTTCGATGCCGCGGTTCACGCCGAAGACAATGACCAGTGTGGTGGCGAGGATGAAGATCAAAAACCAGATCAGCGGGTCCGCCGTATCGGAGATATAGCTGCCGAAATAGGAATCCTGCGCCGCCTCGGCCACTTTTCCGGTGGCCATCACAAAGGTGTATTTCGTCACCCAGCCGCCGATCAGACAGTAATACGGGAAGATGAGCACCGGCACGAGCGTTGCGATCTTGCCGAGCCAGCCCCATTTTTTGTTCAGTGCGCCGAATGCCTTCATCGGGCTGAGCTGCGTTTTTCTGCCGATGGCGATTTCGGTGACCATCAGCACAAAGCCGAAGGTGATCGCAAGCACGATGTACACCAAAAGGAACATACCGCCGCCGTATTTTGCGGCAAGATACGGGAAACGCCAAAGATTGCCCAAGCCGACCGCCGAACCGGCTGCCGCTAAAACAAAGCCGAGCTTACCCTGAAAGGTACTGCGTTTTTCCATAAAAAAATCTCTCTCCTTTTTTAAAACAAAAAGCCGCCGGACATTGACCGCGCAATGGTCAGCAGCTTTTTTTCTTTTCGTTTATTCCGCTTCTGCCGGCTTGTCAGCAAAGTTCAAGATGCTCTTGAGCAGGTCGATGAGCTGGCCGATGCCTTCGATGCTGCTGAAATTCTTGAGCAGATCGATCACCTGGTTCACAAGCGCAATGAGTCTGTCTTTCATCTGATTGTCCTCCTGCAAGTATTCTGACCTTCAAAATCAGTACATCGATTATAGCATAGCGGCACGCGTTTTGCAAGCGTTGCGCCAAAAATTGCAAAGAAAATATTATAAAATATTAAAAGAAAGCGGCGTTCTAAAAATGCCGCGCGTTTTTTTGACGGGACGGTTTGAAATCAGCGTCGCATAAAGGGCTTGACAACCAACATGAAAATGAGTATAATAATAGTACAAGAGAGCTATCCGATAGACGGTTAGCCCCTGGCAGTTAAAAATTAACCGCGACGAGGGTCAAGTCGGGCGGTTAATTTTTTTTGATTGCAACAATGATGAACAATACGAGTGACATATATATCAACAACGACATTGGATCCATGTGCATCACCCTCTCAAATGATCTCGAGAGGGCGTGAACCCTCTCGGATGAAAGGGACTAACCGCCTACCGTTTATGTAGATAACTCTCAGGGATGCCAAAGCACCGTGAGTATCATAACAAATCTGTCGGGGTTTGTCAAGCGGCGGCGGTTTGAATCGACGCACGGAAGCGGTGAAATGAAAAAAGTCACGCGTTTTTTCGCAAATGCCGCGCGTTTTTTTGGAAAGCGGTTGACAAACGGCACATTTTGCTATAGAATAGTTATAATATTTTTTCGGAGATGGACGTAATGGGGCGGCATTTTTTTTGCTGTTCCCTTTTTTCATAAGTCATCTCCGGCAGAAAGGAATTTTTGGTATGAAAATCGCAATTTACGGTTACGGCAACCTCGGACGCGGCGTGGAATGCGCGATTCGTCAAAACGATGATATGGAGCTGTTCGGCGTGTTTACCCGCCGCGACCCCGCTTCGCTCAAAACCCTCACCGGCGCGCCGGTCTATGCTTCCGACAGCATTGAACAATACAAGGAGGAGATCGACCTCGTGATCATCTGCGGCGGCAGCGCGACCGATTTGCCGAAGATGACGCCGCGCCTTGCGGAAACCTTCAACGTGATCGATTCGTTCGACACCCACGCGAACATCCCGGCGCACTATGCCGCCGTTGACGCAGCAGCCGCAAAAAGCGGCCATATCGCCCTCATCTCCGCCGGCTGGGATCCCGGTCTGTTCTCCCTGAACCGCCTGTATGCGAGCTCTATCCTGCCCGACGGCGCGGATTACACCTTTTGGGGCCGCGGCGTGAGCCAGGGACATTCCGACGCCGTGCGCCGCATCGACGGTGTGAAGGACGCGAGACAATACACCGTGCCCGTGCCCGCAGCGCTGGACAAGGTGCGCTCCGGTTCCATGCCGACGCTTTCCACGCGTGAAAAGCACACGCGCGAATGCTTTGTCGTTGCCGAGGACGGCGCGGACAAAGCGGCGATTGAAACGGCGATCAAAACCATGCCGAACTACTTCTCCGATTACGACACCACCGTGACCTTTATCACACAGGAGGAGATGCAGAAAAACCACGCTGCCCTCCCTCACGGCGGCTTTGTCATCCGCACCGGCAAAACCGGCTTGAACGGCGAACACACGCACACGATCGAATACAGCCTGAAGCTCGATTCCAACCCGGAATTCACCGCCAGCGTCCTTGTCGCCTGCGCCAGAGCGCTTTACAAAATGAAGGCGCGCGGCGATTCCGGCTGCAAAACCGTGTTTGACCTTGCGCCCGCCGACCTTTCCCCGAAGAGCAGAGACGAAATCATCGCAAAGATGCTGTAAAACAAACAGAAAGAGGACATTGCCATGCCTGAAAAAGACATTGCCGCCCGGTTTCCCTGTGAAAACCTGACGATCGGCGCAAACGGACACCTGTTTTTTGCCGGCCACGACACCGTCGACCTCGCCAAGGAATACGGCACGCCGCTGTATCTGATGGACGAGGCGCGCGTGCGCCGAAACTGCCGCACCTATAAAGCCGCGTTCAAAGTCTGCTACCCGGAAGGCTCGCTGCCGCTCTATGCCGGAAAAGCGAACGCGTTCAAGCAGATCTATCGCATCATGGGCGAAGAGGATATGGGCATCGACGTGGTCTCCTGCGGCGAAATTTACACCGCAAAAAGCGCGGGATTCAACATGAGCCGCGCATTCTTCCACGGCAACAACAAGACCGACGCCGACATTGCCTATGCGATGGACGCGGGCGTGGGCGTGTTTGTTGCCGACAACGCCGAAGAGGTGCTTGCCATTGAAGCGGAAGCAGCCGAACGCGGCATCGCACAGCGCATTGTGCTGCGGCTGACGCCGGGCATTGACACGCACACCTATGCTGCGGTCAACACCGGCAAGGTCGATTCCAAATTCGGGGCAGCCATCGCCACCGGGCAGGCCGAAGCCATCACCCGCCTTGCGCTTGCGCAAAGCCACATCGAGCTGCTGGGCTATCACTGCCACATCGGCTCGCAGGTGTTCACCGAAGACGTTTTTGAACGCGCCGCAGTCATCATGATCGAGTTCATGGCCGATATGCGCCAAAAGCTCGGCTTCACCGCCAAAGCGCTCAACCTCGGCGGCGGCTACGGCGTGCGCTACACGACCGACGACCCCGTGCTCGACATCGGCGAAAAGATCGCCTCGGTCAGCGCCACGCTCAAAGCGGCGTGCGAACGTGCGGCCTTTCCTGTGCCGCAAATCTTCATGGAGCCCGGCCGCAGCATCGTTGCCGACGCGGGACTGACCCTTTACACGGTCGGCGCACTCAAGCAAATTCCGGGCTACAAAAGCTACGTCTCCATCGACGGCGGCATGCCCGACAACCCGCGCTTTGCGCTTTACGGTTCGCGCTACACCTGCCTTTGCGCCAACCGCATCACCGAAGATTGCGACCTGACCGCCTCGCTGGTCGGACGCTGCTGCGAAAGCGGCGACATCATTCAGGAAAACGTCCCCTTCCCGGCAAGCGTCACGCGCGGCGACATTGTAGCCGTTTGCACCACAGGCGCATACAACTACGCCATGGCGTCGAATTACAACCGCCTGCCCCGCCCCGCAACGGTCATGCTCACCGAAACGGGCAGCTATGTGGCGGTCAAGCGCGAGACGTTTGAGGATCTTGTGCATTTGGACGTTTGAGAGAGTCGTTAGTCGGTAGTCGTTAGCTGTTAGCTGTTAGCGAATAGGAAAGGGTCTGTTGAAAAATAGACGATTCGAAAAAACATACGTAAAAAGAAGACGCTTCCAGAGGTAAATCGCCGCTGAAAAGCGTCTTTTCTTTGATTGAATTCTTTGTGCAAATTGCTGTTGAATTTCTTTTTTTGCAACTGACCCGTCTTTTCTCCTCATCTACCCCGAACTTCGTCCACGATCCCATTTCCCGCACGTGGCAATGTCATCAACTTAAGGGTAAAGCCTTCCCCATTTCAATGGGGCGAGGATCTCCTTCTGAGAGGGCAAGATGGGTTCGCTTTTATACACAGGTAGTTACATCGTTTCACCATTATGCTCATTAAAGCCACTATTCATAAGTAAAGCATTTTGTAACGAATCTCACTGTAAGAGCGCACCTAACTTGCCTTCCCCGTCCTACGGGGAAGGGGGACCGCACGCCGCGAGGCGTGTGGTGGATGAGGTTTGCGCGGGAAAGGCTTTTTCTTTTTCAAAAAGCGCAGCCGAGCACTTTGCCGAACAGCGAACAAAAAAGCTGCGGCGCCCTCCAAAAAAACGGAAGACGCCGCAAAAAAGTTCCCCTCAGATTTCTCCATTTATTCTTCGCCGTAGCCCGGTGCGGTCGCTTTTTCAAAGATTGCAACCACGTCTTTTTCCGGCGCGTTGTCGAGCAGCGAGACGACGACACAGGCGATCAGACCGACGAGGAAGCCCGGAACGATCTCATACACGCCCGTGGAGGCGGACAGGGTCAGCAGCCATACAACGTCGACCACAGCGCCGCAGACCACGCCGGCGATTGCGCCCTTGTAGGTCAAACGCTTCCAGAACAGCGAGAGGATGATGACGGGACCGAAGGCAGCGCCGAAGCCGCCCCAGGCGTTTTCAACCATGTTCATGATGGCGGCAGCGCCCTCACCGCGGCTGCTTGCGATCAAAAACGCAACGGCAGCGACGATCAGCACAACGACGCGGCCGACCCAGAGCACTTCCTTGTCGGAGGCGTTCTTGCGGAAGACCGGCTTATAGATGTCGGAGGTGAAAGAGGAGGACGCCACAAGGAGCTGGGAGTCCGCCGTGCTCATGGCTGCGGCAACAATGGCCGAAAGCAGGATGCCGGCGATGAACGGCGGGAAGAGGTCGGACGCAAAGCGGATGAAGATGCGCTCCTGCAGACCGGCTTCCACAAGCTCCTGACCGTAAAACGTGCGGCCGAGAATGGCGATGATGATCGCGGAGCCAAGGGAGAGAATGACCCAGATGATGGCGACCGTGGCGCTCTTTTTGACGAGCGAGGCCTTTTTGATGGACATGAAGCGCACGAGAATGTGCGGCATACCGAAATAGCCGAGACCCCAGCCGAGGCCGGAGACGATATCCTGCCACGAGACGCTGAACGGGTTCGGGTTGAACGCATTGATCGTGCCGTCGGAAAGGGTGAAGGACAGCTTCGCCATGTCGGGATCCTTGAACAGCAGAACGATAATGGGGATCGCGAGCAGGGCGATGAGCATCATCAGTCCCTGGAAGAAGTCCGTCCAGCAAACGGCTTTGAAGCCGCCGGTGAAGGTGTAGGCAATGATGATGAGCGCAAAGATCGCCAGCGCAAGGGTGTCGTGCCCTTCCAGCTGCGGCACCACCTTCAGCAGCACGGTTTTGCCCGCAACAAAGGAGGAGGCGACGTAGATGGTGAAGAACACGAGGAACACGATGGCGCAGATGATCTGCAGCGCGGGGTTCTTGGCCGCAAAGCGGTTTTTCAAATATTGCGGCAGAGTGATGGAATCGTTCGCCGCGGCGGAAAAATTACGCAGCCGCTTGGCAACGAAGATCCAGTTGGCAATGGTGCCCAGCGCGAGGCCGATGCCGATCCAGACCTTGCCCATACCGAAGGCGAGGATGGAGCCCGGAAAGCCCATCAAGAGCCAGCCGCTCATATCGGACGCCTGTGCGCTCATGGCGGCGACCCAGGGGCCCATGGCGCGGCCGCCGAGGAAATAGTCCTTTTCGCCCGCACCCTTGGAGCGGAAGAAGAAGAACAGACCGATGCCGAGCACAAGTGCGAAATAAAGGATAAACGCGAGTAATTCTGCATTGAACATTGTTTGTCTTCCTTTCGTTTTAAAATGACGCGCCTATTTTATCATACTTTTCACCGAAATGCAATAGAGAACGAAGTATAGACTATAGTCTATACATATTTGCAGATTATATGAATTAAGCGGTTAAAACAAAGCCGTTTTCATCGTACTATTTAAAAGACGAAAAAGAAGAAGAAAAACTGTTTTTTCAACGACGAAAAAGGGACCCCCCGCTTTGACAAAGCAGGCAAAATGTGCTACAATGAACCATCTGATTTTCGGGAGCGATTTCATGACCCTTTTGCTTTGTATCATCTACCTCGGCTTTGTCGCGCTCGGTCTGCCGGATTCCCTGTTCGGCACGGCATGGCCGATTTTGCAGCCGCAGCTTGATGTGCCGCTGTCGTTCGCGGGCTTTGTCACGATGACGATCTCCGGCGGAACCATTCTTGCAAGCTTGCTTTCCGACCGGCTGACCTACCGCTTCGGCGCGGCAAAGGTCACGGCGTTCAGCGTTTTGGCAACAGCGCTGGCGCTGCTCGGCTTTTCCAAAGCGACCGCCTTTTGGCAGCTTGTGGCGTGCGCGGTGCCGCTCGGACTCGGCGCAGGTGCGGTGGACGCGGCGCTGAACAATTATGTTGCGCTGCATTTTTCGTCGCGCCACATGAGCTGGCTGCACTGCTTTTGGGGCGTCGGCGCCAGCGTCAGCCCCTACATCATGGGCTTTTGGCTTTCGCGCGATTTACGCTGGGATCGCGCATATCTGACCGTCGGGTGCATCCTTGCCGTGATGAGCGTGCTGCTGTTTTTGAGCCTTCCGCTTTGGAAAACCGGCGAAACCAACGCCGAAAAAACTCAACGCACCGCGCCGAAAACGCTGCGGCAAATTGCCGCGCTGCCCGGCATTTTTTATGTGCTGTTCAGCTTTTTTGCCTATTGCGCCATTGAGGGCGTCGCCTTTGCCTGGACAAGCAGCTACCTTGTGCGCGAACGAGCGCTGCCGGCAGAAAGCGCCGCACGGTTTGCGTCGCTGTTTTATCTCGGCATGACGTTCAGCCGGTTTGTCATGGGCTTTTTTGCCGATCGGCTCGGC
The DNA here is from genome assembly GCA_017454485.1 of Clostridia bacterium. Classification (GTDB taxonomy): domain Bacteria; phylum Bacillota; class Clostridia; order Oscillospirales; family Acutalibacteraceae; genus UBA6857. Next base: position 23,053 of record JAFTCX010000087.1, read on the forward strand.
GACAAGCGCTCCATCTATCTCGGCTATGCGCTTTGCTTTTTGGGGCTGATCCTCGCGGTGCTGCCGGGACTGCCCGTCTGGGTCTGCCTTGCCGGGCTGCTGATTGCCGGCTTCGGCTGCGGCCCGATCTATCCGTCCATCATTCACGCAACGCCGGACGTGTTCGGCAAGGAAAACTCGCAGGCAGTCGTCGGCGTGCAAATGGCGGCGGCCTACACGGGTACGACGTTCATGCCGCCGCTGTTCGGCGTGATCGCAAACCGGTTTTCGCTTTCGCTGTTTCCGTTCTTTCTGCTGGGATTTGCCGTGCTCGGATTCGGCTTTATCCGTCTGCTGTATCGGAAGAGAGCGGTTAGCTGTTAGCTGTTAGCTGTCAGTAGGGGCGGCCAGTGGCCGCCTTTTTTTGATAATTTGTTTCGGAACTGCGGCAGACCCCCTCAGTCATCTTCGATGACAGCTCCCCCAGAGGGGGAGCTAAATATGCGCGCATGCAAGTTTTTTCTATTGCAGAATGATGAATTGCGATGGTAAATACGCTTTTTCGCGGCGGTTACTACGGTTCGTTATTTTTGGCTTTTGCCGCACGGTGCCTCCGGCGAGTCCATTCTTTCTCTTGCAAAAGAGAAAACGCTAAGTTGGAACATTGACGTGAAACCGCACGATATGGGAAAGGCTCACGTTACATGCCCTTTCAGTTTCGGCTTTGATCTGCGGGAATATTTCTTTTTCACCTGCGCTTTTCACAGCGTATTTGCGCACGGCGAACGCCGTGCGCAGACCGGCGGCGGGATCGCGCGGCAAATTGCCGCGCGAAAAACGAAGCAGCGCTTCGTTTTTGAACCGTGCTGCAGCACGGTTCATCCCGCCGCCGCGTGCGCGCAGCGTTGCTGCGCGCAAAAGCGTTCCGAAAAGCGCTCTCTGAAAAACATTTTTTTGCGCAGAGAAAAGTCGAAACATCAAGGGCATGAAGAGCGAACTTATCCCTTGTCGTGCGGTACCACGTCAACACCTCGAATAAAGGCGCAAACACTGTTCTTTTTCATCGCGCTGTTTGTATAAGCGCACACTTTGCCCATACTGCCGTCACCGTTCGTCAGCGGTAGGCGAAATGACAACGGCTTGCGAGCTTGCCGAGCAAACGGCTGTCCTCTTTCGCCGTACACAAGCGCTTTCTCTTTCTTCGTCTATTCTTTCTCTTTCGCAAGAGAAAGAGAAAGAATAGACCCGCCGGAGGCACCGTGCGGCAGAAGCGAAAAATAACGAACCGTAGTAACCGCCGCGAAAAGGATTGCGTATATAAACCAGGCGGTCACCGGCCGCCCCTACGGATGCGATGCGCTGCGCACATCATTCGCAATTTGCAATAAGAAATTCGCAATGCTGAAATGAAACCGTATGTATAAATGACTGATTGTCGAACAAACCACACTTTTCGTCGCGGAGAAAGCACTCATATTATAGCTACTTAACCCGCGACCGCAATTCCGAATTCCGAATTCCGAATTCCGAATTATAAAAAAGCTGCGGCAGAGCTCAGCCCTGCCGCGCTTTTTTATTCGTTGATCGGTGGAAACAGCGTACAGCCCGTTTGCTGAAAGCGGCGAATCATCTCCCATGCGCGCTCTTTTGTCATACGGTAATACGCCGCCGTGCAGTCGATGCACTGAAAGCTCGTTGCGCCGCGGTTGACAATGCGCTTGTAAAAGCCGATGTCATAAACGGAAAGCGCCTTTCCGCACTGTGTGCACTGCATCAAGCGTCCACAACCTTTGCGATGAACACCGCGCAGTCGTGCGCGTCCAGCTCCACGCGCTTGTATTCCTTCACAATGCCGGCGTCCTCGCCGGTGAAGGCGTCGGTGAGCTGCAAGACCTTGCCGGCGTTCGCGGTCACACCGATGCAGTCCGGCGTGAACCATGCGGCGCCCTTGTCATCGCAAAGGTTCGTGAACATGAGCGCGATCTCGTGGTCGGACAGCAGACGCGCATACACGTTGCGCAAATTGTTGCAGTCCTCGTGCGCCACAAAGAGGGAGCGGCATTCGCCGTCCTGATTGATGCGCAGCAGTCCCTTGTTGGTCACAAGCTTCAGCGTCACATCGTCGATCTTGCGCACGTCGCAGCCGAGCATGAGCGGTGCGCCGAGCATACACCAAAGGGCGAATTCCGTGCGATATTCCGTGTCGGTGCAGCCGGTGGAGGCCACGTTGCCGAAGTTGCGCATGCCGCAGGTGAGCATATCAATATCGTTGAAGCAGCCGGGCGTGTTGGCGTCCGTGTGCGCAAGCTGGCTCAGGAAAATGTCGCGGAAGGAGACAAAGCTGTCGAAGATGTCGCCCGTGGAGCGGTACATTCCGGCGGCGGTGGAGCGGATCCACTTGTGCACGTCGTCGCAGCCCCAGTTGCACGCGGAAAGGAGAATGTCGCGTCCGCAGTTTTCCAGCGCCATGCTGATGCGGCGATAGAGCATCGGGCCGTCGGCGTGCTCGGGCTTGTAGCAAAAGTCATACTTCAAAAAGTCCGCGCCGTATTCCGCAAAGGTTTTTGCGTCCAGAAATTCGTGGTCGTAGGAGCCGGGATAATCGGCGCAGGTGCGCACACCGGCGCAGGAATACATGCCGAATTTCAGCCCCTTGCTGTGGACATAATCCGAAACGGCTTTCATTCCGTTTGGGAACTTGCTTTTCAGCGGCACGATCTTGTCGGTGACCGGGTCGCGCTGTTTTTCGCTCCAGCAGTCGTCGATCACAAGGTACTCATAACCCGCATCGCGCAGACCCTTTTCCACCATGGCGTCGGCGGTTTGGCGGATCATTTCGTCGCTGATGTTTTCTCCGAACGTGTTCCAGGTGTTAAAGCCCATCGGCGGTTTTTTCGGGAACATATGCATTTTCTCCTTCGCTTATGCGTTTTGTTCAATGTATTTGCGGATGTTGGAGACGTTGGTGATCTTTTCTGTGCCGCCCTCGCCCTTGACAATCAGGGTCGGCGCCATTTTTACGCCGTATTCGCTCACAAGCGCGGCGTTCTCGTCGGCATAGACCTTTTCATAGCGGATGCCCGCCTTGGTCAAAAAGCTTTCGGCCATACGGCAGTTCGGGCAGGTCTTGGTTGCAAACAGCAGCACCTTGCCGTCGCCGGAAGCGGCGGGCGCAGCGGCTTCTTCGGCGGGAAGGTCGGCAGCCACATGGGTGTGCGGCGTGGTGGAATGCTCCATATCATACAGCTTTCTGGAGCGGAATTCCTCGGCCTTGCCGTCGTTCCAGTTCTGCACGGGGCGATAGTAGCCGGTGATGCGGGAATAGACCTCGGTCGTTTCGCCGCAGATCGGGCATTTGTACACTTCGCCGGTGATATAGCCGTGGTTTTTGCAAACGGAATAGGTCGGGCTGAGCGTGTAATACGGCAGCTTGTAGTTTTCCGCAATTTTGCGCACCAGCGACGCGGCGGCTTTCCAATCGGGCAGCTTTTCGCCCAGGAAGGCATGGAACACCGTGCCGGAGGTGTAAAGCGTTTGCAGCTCGTCCTGAATGTCGAGCGCGGCAAACACGTCGTCGGTGAAGCCGACCGGAAGATGGGAGGAGTTCGTATAGAACGGAGCGCGGCCGGGCTGCGCGGCGGTGATGATGTCGGGATAGCGCGCAATGTCGTGCTTGGCAAAGCGGTAGGTCGTGCTTTCCGCCGGCGTCGCTTCCAGGTTATAGAGGTCGCCGTACTGCTCCTGATAATCGCTCAGGCGCTCGCGCATATGGTTGAGCACGTTTTTGGTGAATTCCTGCGTGCGCTCGTCGGTCATGTCGGCGCGCAGCCATTTGGCGTTCATGCCGGCCTCGTTCATGCCGATCAGACCGATGGTGGAGAAGTGGTTTTCAAAGGTGCCGAGGTAGCGCTTGGTATAGGGATACAGCCCTTCATTGAGCAGCTTTGTCACAATTTCGCGCTTGATCTTCAGCGAACGCGCGGCGATGTCCATCAGATGATCGAGGCGGTCATAGAAGTCTTTTTCGTCCTTGGCAAGGTACGCGATGCGCGGCATGTTGATCGTGACAACGCCGATGGAGCCGGTGCTCTCGCCGCTGCCGAAGAAACCGCCGGTCTTTTTGCGCAGCTCTCTGAGGTCGAGACGCAGACGGCAGCACATGGAGCGGATGTCGGACGGCTGCATGTCGGAGTTGACATAGTTTGAGAA
>JAFTCX010000088.1 GCA_017454485.1 Clostridia bacterium
AGTCGGCATTGTAGGAAAATCCAAAAGTTTAGATTTTCCCACAATGCTTATCTTTTGGTCTTTGGTTCGGAATAGTGTAGTGCTGGCGGTCTATCTCTTGTTTTCGGTTGCTTGCTTCCTTACCGTACATGAGCATTGATTGCGGACACATAACATAGGTCGGCTGTACGACTGCGTAGAGTTCTTCGAGGTCGTTATAAACATGATGCGCCGCCTGTAAAACGTCGATCTTCAGCGTTGCTGCTGAATAGTTTTTCAGCAGCCGTTTTGCAACGATCCTGTTGCTGTCGCCGGGGAACAGGAAGGTTTTGCCGTTCAGCGTCACTTTCAAAACTGCGGAAAAATCGTTCAGATTTGTAACATTCCAGCTTGCGTCTGCTGCGTTTATGGCATCCTCCTGCGTATACAGCACTTCACAGACCGCGTCCTGCAGCTGAAAACGGAAGCCGGAGCGCTGTTTCAGATAGTGCAGATCGGGATAAAACTTTTTCAGCGCCCAGCGCAGGATTTCCACATTTATAAGTTTGTTCTTTATCACGTTGACGGACTGATAATTGAACATGGCGCGTTCTACGGTGATTTTCTTGTGATATTCACACAGCAGCTTGTAAAACAGCTGTGTGTGATCCCCGTGAGCGTGGGTGCCGTACCAAAGCGCAACTGTGATGGGCTCGTTTTCTTCTTTGCCGGTAATCTTGTGAAGCAGTTTCCAGAGTTCTGCAGCGTTACGGTCGGTGCTCTGCTTTTTTTCACCGCCGTCGATCACAATGACCCGCTTGTCGGAGAGCAGAATGATATACATCATTCCGTTTTTCGCATAAAGCGCTTCATCGGGATGTGCTTCATCAAGGTATGGATAGCTGAACTGATATACCCCGGGGTGCACGGCGTCCTCCGTGTTGTATGGAGTGACAGAACTGACGTCGCTGTAGGAAACGGTGTTGCAGCAATCGTGGATCACACGCGTTTCTCCGGTATTGCCGTTGCGATAGAAATAAATGCTGCTGCCTTTTTTGCTGTACGCGTAGTATTCATTGTTTTCAATCGTGTTGCGGAAACTCTGGGTATATCCGCTTTGCGAAAGCGTGCTGCAATAGGCCGCAAGATCCTCGGCTGTGGTTTCCCGAACCAGCTGCATGAAACTGTCGGTCGGGTGCGGATCGGTGTCGTAAACGAAAGCCATCTCGTGATCGAGTCCCGTGCCGGTGTTGTAGAGCGCGGTCGAATAAACGCCTGCGCCGAATTCCGGAACGCCGCTCAAAAGCCATGGTGGCGGTGCCGGCGCTGTTGTCTTCGGCGCAATGCCGAACAGCGAAAGAAAGGCGGCAACGATCGACATGATCCATGCGGATATTTTTTGAAAAAGCCTTGAAATCATACTGCTTTTCTTTTATACCCACTTGAGCTTATACATCACATGGGCGCCGAGCAGCGAAACCACAACGCCGATGACGAGCAGCACGCCGATCTGCATGGAGCCGGCAAAAACAAGAATGAGCGACACCGCAGCGATGGGCAGGATGGAGATTTTCCAATGCTTGGCAAAGTACGTTGCCGCCAGTGCGCCGAAGATCGTGTAGGTCACCTGCTTGAACGCGGGCGCGAGCGTTTCGGACTGCATGAGGGCAGTGAAGCTCGGATTGAACGCAAAGATCATCACGAACACGGCGATGATGACGGTCGTCACGATCGCGGACGTTGCGATGGAAATGGTGGAGATGATCTCGCCCTCTTCGGAGTTGGCGCGTACCTTGGCGTTTTCCATGGAGTTCAGCGCGCAGGGGAGCTTGAGGTTGGCGATGTTGCCGGTCAAAAAGGAAAGGTAAGTGCCGCCGGCGCCGAGCAGCGGACCGTAGGCGACGACCTCCACAACGGCGGTCGGATAAAAGAGGATGGCGATGGAGAAAAACGCCTTGGCAACCACGCCGCCGTCAGGCCAGACGCCGAGATGCAGACACATCAGCGTGGGCACGAGCAGCATGACAAACAGCGCGGCGATACACCAGATGCTGCCGGAGAGGTGCACGGAGTCCATATAGCTTCGTTTTTTGTTCTTCATCTCAATACCTCCATTCAATCGCGGCAAGCGACGGGGCGTAGGTGTTCAGCAGCACGATCACGACCATGGAAAGGATCATGGCCAGCGGCATGGCGAACGATTCGAGCCATTTCCATTGCAGCTTTTTGTTGATCAACACGAGCAGCAGCATGAACACGATGGAGCATACGATCGCTGTCAGGGAAAGCACACCGGCGCCGTCGCCGATGACGGCGTTGATTTTTTCGCCGCTTTCCAGCACGGTCTGTTCGCCCGTTCCGGCGATGCCGCGCCCCAAAAAGGCGGCGATGATGCCGATGAAGGCGGCGGCGGACATGAGATCGGCCCACTTGGTGTTCTTGTTCATCGTGCCGGAGATTTTGCCCTGAATCTTTTTGAGAAACAGCGGAATGAGGATCAGCGGCAAAATACAGCCCAGCGACATGACCCACGCGATGGCGGTGAAGACCTTCGGGTCGGAAACGTCCACGCCGACGCCGCCGGAAAGACCGGCCGCTTCAATCGCGGCTTCCGCAGCGGGAACCTCATATTGAATTGCGCCGATGACGGAAAGGCGGATCCACGGCAATACATAACCGAGCGCCACGGACAGCACAAGCACTGTCACGGCGATGCTGATGGCCGGCGCAATGGAAAACAGTGCGCTGGACGCGATGGTGCCTTTGATCTGATCGCCGGTGATGCCGATCTGCTTGCCGCGCTTGATGGCGCGCACAAGGAAAAACACGGACTGCGCAACCACAAAGAGCAGCACGCCGATGGCGATGCAGAACATAAAGCCGTCTGATTTGAAATCCTGAAACATAAATCGACCTCGCTTTCATTTTCTTAATCTCATAATAACACTCGTTTGCCGCTTTCGTCAATAAATTTTCGGCATTTCAAAAAAAATGTTGGAATTCGTCGCGGACTATGGTATAATAAAACATATTCTGTTTTGAGGGAGGGCGCGCAATGAAACGCGAGGAAGAAAAAAAGCGGCCGATGCACCCGGAGCGGGTGATTCTGCTCAGCTTCTTGGGTGTGATCACCGTCGGAACGCTGCTGTTCATGCTGCCGGTGATGACACGCAAAGAGCCGCTGCGCTTCATGGAAGCGCTGTTCACCGCAACGAGCAGCGTGTGTGTCACGGGTCTGACCTTGATCGACCCCGCCGCAACGCTTTCTGCGCCCGGGCAGATTTTGCTGATGGTGCTCATCGAAATCGGCGGCATCAGCATGGTCACCTTTGCAACCTTTTTCATTTTTGCGCTGAAAAAGCGTTCGGGTTTTCGCTCCATTCGCTTGGCGCAGGAGTATACGAATCTGGATTTGTTTTCGCAGGTCAAGCCCCTGGTGCGCACGATCATCATCACAACCGTGCTCTGTCAGGCGCTCGGTGCCGGTGTGCTGTGTTTGCATTTTGTGCCGCGCTTTGGCTTAAAAGGCGTGTGGATGTCGGCCTTTACGGCTGTTTCCGCCTATTGCAACGCAGGGTTCGATATTTTCGGCGCAAACGCGCCGTTCACGTCGATGACAGGCTTCAACGGCGAACCGCTGGTGATGGGCGCCGTCATGGCGCTGATCGTCACAGGAGGTCTTGGCTTCTATGTGTTTTACGATCTTTTGACTTACCGCAAAAACCACCATATCACCCTGCACACCAAAACCGTTGCCGTGTTCACGCTGGCGCTGATTCTGTTCGGCTTTTGCGCGGTGCTCGGCTTTGAATGGACAAATCCGAAAACGCTCGCTCCCATGCCGCTTTCGCAAAAGCTCACCGCCGCACTGTTTCAGTCTGTCACGGCGCGCACAGCGGGCTTTGCTTCGGTCAATATCGGGGAGATGCAGGATGTGACAAAGCTGTTCATGCTCATTTTGATGTTCATCGGCGCGGGCAGCGGTTCCACCGGCGGCGGCATCAAGGTGACCACCTTTGCCGTGCTCGTCATGACGGTGGTATCGGTGCTGCGCGGGCATGAGGACACTGTGATTTTCGGCCGCCGTGTGGAGCATAAAACGGTTGCAAAATCGCTGTCTGTGGCAGCGCTGGGTCTGCTTGCCGTGTTGATCGTCAGCAGCGTGATTGTGCTTGAAACGCCGGGTATGCGCGGCATAGACGTGCTGTTTGAAGCCGTTTCCGCGTTTTCAACCGCCGGGCTTTCCACCGGCGTGACCGCGTCCTGCGGTGTGAAGGGTCTGCTTTCGCTGATCCTTGCCATGTTCTTCGGGCGGGTCGGCCCGGTCTGCTTTATTATCGCACTGGGCAACCGCGACAGCAAGGCCGACGGGCGTGTGCTGCCGGAGGGCCGCATCATGGTCGGCTGAGCATATTTTCTGCGCCGGGTTCATAGTATAAAGCGGTGATACTATGGAAGAAAAGAACAGACCGCAACGAAGAAAACCGAAAAAAGAAAAAGGCGACTGGGTTTTGACCGTTTCGCTGGTGCAAATTGCTTTTTGCACCTTCTTTTGCCTGATTGTGTTTGTCTGCGCAAAAACCAACGCCGATGCGCGTGAAAGCCTGCGTGCGGATTTTTCGGCGCTGATGAACTGGAACCTTGAAAGCGAGGACGTGCAGGAGGTTGCGGCGCTTGTGCGCGAATATTTCACCTCTTCGGGCGAAACTGTGCCGGTGTTCGGCGGCTTTGCCTATAACGTGGATGCGACCGAAGAGGCGACCGCCGCGTTGCCGGAAACAACTGCGCCGACAATTGCCGCGCCGCAGCGGGATGAACCCGAAAAGCAGACGACAACGGCGCCATCGACGACTGCACCGAAAAAGGAAAAGAAAGCGAAAAAAGAAACGTCCGACGGCGCAGGCGGCGAGGATGTGACAGCGCTTTCCGCAAAGGAGAACACGTCCTTTTCGCCCACGGCGGTCACAGTGCCGATCGTGCGGCCCGTGCGCGGCGGACGCTATTCTTCAAAGTTCGGCTACCGCACGAACCCGATCACACACGCGTATTCGTTCCACACGGGGCTGGACATCGCAGTGCCGGCGGGCACAAAGATTCACGCTGCGTTTCACGGACAAGTCCGCGCTGTCGGTGAAGACAGCCGCGCCGGAAAGTATATCATTTTGCGCCACGATGACGGCATGGAGACGTTTTATTGCCATTGCAGAAGCATCGACGCCGCCGAGGGCGACACGGTGGACGCCGGCGATGTGATCGCGCGGGTCGGTTCCACCGGCTGGTCGACCGGGCCGCATGTGCATTTTGAAGTGCGCAAAAACGGCGAACGGCTCAATCCGCTGCAGTTTTTGGAAGATGACGCTTAGATTCCATGCGTTTTCGCTGCGGATCAGCTTCTCTTTTTTCGCGGTGCTCTCTTTGATGCTGCTGCTCGGCGACAAACAGACCGCGCTCGTGTGTTTCCTTTCGGCCATGCTGCATGAATGCGGCCACCTGCTGTGTCTGCGCCTGTGCGGTGCCAAAATCAGCGCGCTTTCCTTCGGCGCGACCGGGGTGGTGATTGAACGCGCAGACGCATTTTTGATGCCTGCGGCGCAAGAGATTCTGTGTGCGCTCGGCGGCGTTGGTGTAAACGCGCTGCTTTGTCTGCTTTCGCTGCTGCTTCGCGTCCATTTGGCGGAAAAAACCGCGTGGACCCTCTTTTTTGCCAATGCGGTGCTCGGGGCGCTGAATCTCTTGCCGGTGTATCCGCTCGATCTTTGGCGGGCGCTGCACGCGGCTTTGGAACCGCACATGGCGCCCGAACGGCTGAACCTTGTGCTGAAAAGCGTTTCCCTGTGCTTTTTGGCAGTGCTTGCCGTGTTTTGCGCCTTCTTTCAACGATACATCGGCCGCAATGTCAGCTTGCTTGCGGTCTTTGGATATTTACTCATCATGAATCTGAAACGGAGAACGATGGATGTTTAACAAAGAGATTGAAAAAATACTGCCGCTCGTGCAAAAGCCGGCGCGCTACACCGGCGGCGAGCTGAACAGTATCATCAAAGACAAAAACGCCGTGAAGCTGCGCTATGCGTTTTGCTTCCCCGACAGCTATGAGATCGGCATGTCGCACCTCGGCATCAAAATCTTATATGACTGCGCGAACGCCAGAGACGACGTCTGGTGCGAGCGTGTGTTTGCCCCTTGGCACGATATGGAAGCGCTCATGCGCGAACGCAAGCTGCCGCTGTATGCGCTTGAAAGCGGCGATCCGGTCAAGGAGTTCGACCTCATCGGCTTTACGCTGATGTATGAGCTTTGCTATACGAATGTGCTGAATATGCTCGATCTTGCCGGGCTGCCTGTTCGCGCGGCCGACAGGACGGACCTGACGCCGATCGTGATCGGCGGCGGCGCGTGCGTTTGCAACGCGGAGCCGATGGCGGAATTCTTTGATCTGTTTTGTCTCGGCGAAGGCGAAGAGGTGTTCGACAAGGTGTTCGATCTGCTGGAAACCGCGAAGGCGCAGGGCTGGAGCAAGAAAAAGTTCCTGCGGGCGGCGGCGCAGATCGAAGGCATTTATGTGCCCGCGCTGTATGATGTGACCTATCACGACGACGGCACTGTTGCCGCCGTAACGCCGCACGACGGGGCGCCCCAAAAGGTGAATAAGCTGATCATCTCCGATCTTGACCGTGTGCGCTACCCGGAAAAATTCATTGTGCCGTTCATTGAGGTGGTGCATGACCGTGTGACGCATGAGATCATGCGCGGCTGCATCCGCGGCTGCCGGTTCTGTCAGGCGGGCTTTCTTTACCGCCCGATCCGCGAAAAATCGCCCGACACGATCAACGACCAGTGCAAGCGGCTGTGTGATGTGACGGGCTATGATGAAATTTCACTCTCTTCGCTGTCCACAAGCGACTATACCAAGCTGGAAACGCTGCTGGACAAGCTCCTGGAATGGACGATTCCCGAAAAGATCAACATCGCGCTGCCGTCGCTGCGGGTGGATAATTTTTCCGACAGTCTGATGGAAAAGCTCAACAAGGTGCGCCGCAGCGGTCTGACCTTTGCGCCGGAGGCCGGCACACAGCGTTTGCGCGACGCGATCAACAAAAACGTAACGGAAGAGGAGGTGCTGCGCACCTCGCGCAAAGCCTTTGCCGGCGGCTGGACGGCGGTGAAGCTTTATTTCATGCTCGGCTTGCCCACCGAGACGCTGGACGACGTGGCCGGCATCGCCGATCTCGGACAGATGGTCGTCAACGAATTCTATCGCAACCCGGACAAGCCCAAGGGCAAGGGCGTGACGGTTTCCATCAGCGTGGCGTCGTTTGTGCCCAAGCCCTTCACGCCGTTCCAGTGGGAGCCGCAGGACACGCGCGAGATGCTGCTGGAAAAGCAGGCGCATCTGCTTTCGAACATCCACACAAAAAAGATCAACGCCAGCTTCCACAAGGTGGACATCAGCTTTTTGGAGGGCGTGTTTGCGCGCGGTGACCGCAGACTGTCCAAGGTGATCGAATACGCCTGGGCGCACGGCTGCAAATTTGACGGCTGGGACGACAGCTTCCGGTTCGACACCTGGATGGAAAGCTTCGACGCCTGCGGGGTTGATCCGCTGTTTTATACCTCGCGCCGGCGCAGCTTTGACGAAGTGCTGCCGTGGGATCATCTTGATTACGGCATCCACAAGGAGTTCTTGATTCGTGAGGCAAAAAAAGCCTATGAAAGCAAAACCACCCCGCATTGCCGCATCCATTGTGCCGGCTGCGGCGCAGATCGACTGAACGGAGGAAAATGCGATGCGCACGCTTAGAGTCTGGTTTCAAAAACGCGGCCCCATCCGCTATATCTCCCATCTGGATCTCATGCGCACCATGACGCGCGCCATTCGCCGCTCCGGCATCCCGCTTTGGTATACGGAGGGGTTCAACCCGCACCCGTACATGACCTTTGCGCTGCCGCTGTCCTTGGGGATGGAAAGCCTTTGCGAATCGATGGATATCCGCATAGAGGACGACACGAGCGAGGAAACGATTCTTTCCGCTTTGCAAAGCGCAATGCCGGCGGGCATTGAGATCACCGCGGTCAAAGTGCCGGTGCTCGACCCGAAGTTCATCGCCTTTGCCGCGTTCGACGTTGTTTTTGAAGATGTTCGGGAGCCGGATGATTTTTATGAAAAGGCAAATGAACTGCTGCACCGCGATTCCCTGATTGTGCAAAAGCTCGGCAAAAAGGGACACAAAAAGGTGATGAAGGACGTCGATCTGCTCGAACATCTGCAGTCGTTTTCCCTGAAAAAGGACGGCGAGGTGCTGCGGATGCAGCTTGTGCTTCCGGCAGGCAGCACAACAAACGTCAATCCGGCGCTGCTGTGCGATGAGCTTTTGAAATTGACCGACGGGGCGCTGTATCGCATTACGCGCACCGCGCTGTATACCAAGGATATGGAACTGTTTGCATAAAGAGGTTAAAGATGAAACTGCATTACAAAGGAAAATTTGACGGAAATGAAGAATCGCTGCCGCACGGCGAACACCGCGAGAACGCGGTGCGGTTCCGTGAGCCGGAGGCGAAAAAGTTTACGCTGATTGCAAACGCCGGTGCACTATTGCTTGCCGCTGTTTTGCTGGTGCCGTTCTTTTTGCGTGCACGCGCGTTTTTTTCGGCCGCAACCATAGCGCACCTTTGGGGCGCGTGTCTGCTCTTTTTTGCAACGCTCTTGCCGCATGAGGTTTTGCACGCGCTTTGTTTTCGCGGCGACGTTTATCTGTTCACCTGGCTGAAACGCGGGGCGTTGTTTGTGGTTGGCCCCGAAGATATGAGCAAGGGACGCTTTGTGTTCATGAGCCTGCTGCCGAACCTTGTATTCGGAGTGCTGCCCTTCACCTTGTTCTTCTTCTTCCCGCAGATCACGGTGCTCGGTTTTTTCGGCGTTTTGGCGCTTTCTGCGGGCTTCGGCGATTATATCAACGTCTTCTTTGCGCTCACGCAGATGCCGAAGGGATCGCGGACCTATCTTTACGGTTTTCACTCCTACTGGTTTCTGCCGTAACCATCTACCGTGTATACAACGCCCGTAAACGGGAAACACTATGGACAGCGTTCCCAAAAGCGGGGGTTGATCCATGATTTCACACATCAAACTGCGCGCCCGTGCCCTGCAGATGCAGCACCGGGCGCTTTTTCTCGGCGCGTTTTTCATCCAAAGCGGCGCGGCGGTGCTGCTGTTTGCAGTGAGCGCCTTGGCAATTCTTTATTTGCGCGACTTTTTTCGCTTTTTTGTTCCGGCGCTGTGCGCGCTTTTGCGCCTTTGCGTCACCGGCGCGGGCTCGCTCGGCAGTGCGCTTTGCTGCCTTGCTTTGGCACAGGGCAGGGACGCTTCGCTTTCACGTTTTCTTTCTGCGTTCCATGGAAAAACGCTGCTTCGCGCTGTCGCTTCGCTTTTTTTGTCTGCTGCGGCGCAGGGTGTACTCGGCGCGGCGAGCAGCATTCCGGCCGGTGTGCTGGTGTTTTTGCTGCTTCGCTGTCTGCGTCGCGGCTTTGAAAAACCGGCGGCGCTGCTGCTTTTTTTCTGCTGCGTCTGTGCCGTTTGCGCAACGCTCTGGCTGCTTTTCCGACTGCATGTTTTATTTTTGCCGCGCAGCTTTTTTCTTGCGTCCGGCGCCGGTGCGCGAGAGAGCGTGCGCGCGTGTTTTCGCATTGCACCGGACGAGCAAAAGCAGTTTTTGCGCTTTCGGCGCTCTTTTTTCGGCTGGATGCTGCTCGGCGTTTTGCTCGTGCCGCTGCCGTTTGTGTGGGGCTATTTTGAGCAAAGCCGCGCACTATTATTGAAAACGCTCTTTCCTGCTTCGACGAAGACGAAACTTGCCGCATGACTTGACCTGTGAAAAAAAACAGAGTATAATGAATCGGTAATGGGTCAATCAACAAGAATCACAAAACGGAGCGTGTTTATGGAAAAGAAAGAACTGTTTGTTCCGCTGTATGTCTGGCTGCTCGGCGGCTCGCGCATCGGCGGCACCTATAACACCTATTACGGCTCCTGCACGGCGGAGCCCGAAAAAAGCGCGTGGGGACAAAAAGTGTTCAACTACGCGATCTACATTGAAAAGGCGGACGACCGCGAACTGCTCAAGGCGAGCGTTTACGGCGGTTTGCAGTCGTTCAAACTGGCGCAGGCGGCAGAAGAGCTGACCACGAAAGTGTTTCCCTGCGAAGAGGAAAGTCTGCCGGAAGTGAAGGCGTGGCTGGAAGAACAGCGCACGGCGTTTTTTGCTTAGTACCCACTGATTAACTCGGATGCGCAAATCTTGACGGTAAATTTTCCGTCATTTTGCACAGAAATCGCTTGCAAACCGGCAGGTTGGCTGCGCGATTTCTGTTACATCTGACGAAAAATTTCCTCGCCAATCTTTACGCATCGAATTAATCAGCGGGTACCTTAGGTATCCACTGATTCATTCGGATATGCAAACCTTACAGTAATTTTCACGCACCGCGTGAATCACCGGACACTTAGATCTTGAAGGAGGTCATGTACTTATGGAACTGACAAAAGAACAACAGGCGATTCTTGACGGCACAAAGGGCGAAACCATGGCGAAGGTCATGCGCACGCTGGTCAACTACGGCGAAGTTTTCGGCGCGCAGAAAATGGTGCCCGTTACCGCTCGCTACGGTCATCTTGTGCTTTCGTTCGGACTGACGTTTCTCGGCCCGGTGTTTGATCTGTTTCAAAAGCTGATCGACGAGGGCTGCCTTTCCGGACAAAAATTCACCTGTGACCCGCGTCCTTATGACAAAAACGTGCCGCAGTCGGTGCTGCAAAAGGGCGTCGCAAAGTTCGTGTTCGGCAAACAGTCCCGCTATGAAAAGCAGCTTGAACAACTCGGCATCCTCGGCGAAGACTCCTACACCTGCACCTGCTATCTTGACGAGATCGGCAACACGCCGAAGCAGGGCGATGTGCTTTCCTGGGCGGAATCTTCCGCAGTGGTGTATGCCAACTCCGTTCTCGGTGCGCGCTGCAACCGCAATTCCGGCATCATCGAGCTGTTCGGGTCCGTGGCGGGCTTTGTGCCGTATTTCGGCCTTTTGACAGATGAGGGCAGAAAAGCGGACTGGATCGTGGAGCTGAAGACCACAAAAATGCCCGATGCGCAGATCCTCGGTTCCGCCATCGGTATGAAGGTGATGGAGGACGTGCCCTATGTCAAGGGGCTGGACGCCTATCTCGGCACGGAGCTGACCGACAAAGCAAAGACCTATCTTAAAGATTTCGGCGCGGCCACAGCGTCTAACGGCGCGGTCGGTCTGTATCATATTGAAAACCTCACGCCCGAAGCAAAACAGCAGGGCGAAGACCTGATCAAGCCCGGCGCAAAGGTGTATGTGATTGATGATGCGGAGCTGGAACGGGTGAAAAACGGCTATCCGTGCATCTGGAAGAACAAGGACGCAGCGCCGAAGCTTTGCTTCCTCGGCTGCCCGCACATGACGCTGGAACAGATCAAGGACTGGACGGAAAAGCTGGAAGCGGGACTCAAAGCGGCAGGCAATGAAAAAGTGCTTGTGCCGACCGTGTTCACGACTTCGACCGGCGTTTTGAAAAAGCTGAACGAAACGCCGTATGCCGCGCGGCTGAAAAAGATCGGCGTGATCGTCAGCTATATCTGTCCGCTGATGTTCATGGATAATCCTTTGTGGCAGTCGCAGCCGGTGATCACCAGCTCGAACAAGCTGCGCACCTATACGACGGCACGTTTTTATTCCAACGACGAGATCCTTTCCATTCTTACAAAGGAGGGCAAATGAGATGACAAAGACATTCAAAGGCCGCGTGATCGCGCCGGGAGAAGTCACCGCTGAAGCGGTCGTCACAAAGCAGGGCTTCAATACCCTTGCAAGCATGCAGATGATGTTCATCCAGCCCAAAACGAAGTGCGTCGATCAGAGCAATCCCGACATCTATAAAAAGGTGCTGCAGGGCAAAGTGCTGTGTTTGCCGCAGACCATCGGCTCCACCACGGGCGGCATGTTCCTGTATTCCGCTGTGAAAAGCGGAAAAGCGCCCGCTTGCCTGCTGTTTTCCAAAGAGATCGATTCGCTTGCCGCCGCCGGCGCCGTGCTTGCCGACGTGTGGTCGGAGAACGATAAAATGCCAACGATCGACCGCCTTGGCGACGAATTTTTGGAATATGTCCGCGACGGAGATAAAATTTCCGTAAAATCGGACGGTACAGTGCTTGTGGAGCGTTGACAAAGCGCAGAAAAATATTGTATAATAAATCGTTTGAAACATACTTCAATTTCAGGAGGTTCATATTATGGTCAGAGCAATTGTGGGCGCCAACTGGGGCGACGAGGGCAAGGGCAAAATCACAGATATGTTTGCCGCGCAGTCCGACATCGTTGTCCGCTTTCAGGGCGGTGCCAACGCGGGACATACGATCATCAACAATTACGGCAGATTTGCGCTGCATCAGCTTCCGAGCGGCGTTTGCTATCCGCATGTGACAAACGTCATCGGCAACGGCGTTGCGCTGGACATTGAAAAGCTGTTCAAAGAGGTGCAAAGCGTGCTGGACGGCGGCGTGCCCGAGGTCAACCTCAAGATCTCCGAGCGCTGCCAGATCATGATGCCCTATCATGTGTTGCTCGACACCTATGAGGAGGAGCGCCTTGCGGCGAACGCCTTCGGCTCCACAAAGAGCGGCATCGCGCCGTTCTATTCCGACAAGTACGCCAAGATCGGCTTCCAGATCTGCGAGCTGTTCGACGAGGACTATCTGCGCGAAAAGCTCACCCGCGTGCTCGAAGTCAAGAACCTGATCCTCGAAAACGTCTATCACAAGCCGCTGCTTTCCGTGGACGAGGTGTTCCGAAAGCTGATGGAATACCGAAAGATGGTCGCGCCCTATGTCTGCGACACCGGCAAGCTCATCCGCGATGCGCTCAAGGCGGGCAAGACCGTGTTGTTGGAAGGCCAGCTCGGCTCTTTGAAGGATCCCGACCACGGTATTTATCCGATGGTCACCTCCTCTTCAACCCTCGCAGGCTACGGCGCCATCGGCGCGGGGATTCCGCCGTATGAGATCAAGAACGTCACAGTGATCACCAAGGCGTATTCGTCTGCGGTCGGCGCGGGTGAGTTTGTCAGCGAAATTTTCGGCGATGAGGCGCAGGAGATGCGTCTGCACGGCGGCGACAAGGGCGAATTTGGCGCAACAACGGGCAGACCCCGCCGTATGGGCTGGTTTGACTGTGTTGCCACGCGCTACGGCTGCGAAGTGCAGGGCGCAACAGAGGTGGTTCTGACCGCGCTGGACTGCCTGTCCTATCTTGACAAGATCAGCCTTTGCGTCGGCTATGAGATCGACGGCGTTGTCACAAAGGATTTCCCTGTCACACCGCTGCTGAAAAAGGCGAAGCCCGTGCTCGTGACGCTTGACGGCTGGAAGTGCGACATCCGCGGCATCAAGGAGTTCGACAAGCTCCCCAAACAGGCGCAGAATTATGTCAACTTCATTGAAAAAGAAATCGGCGCGCACATCGCGTATGTTTCCAACGGCCCGAAGCGCGAAGAGATTATTAAGCGGTGATGAAGTCAAAATAAACTGAGCAAAACTTTTCTAGCAAATAGTCATTCTATTTCGAAACCGGGGTGCAAAGCTATGAAAGCAAAGAATTGTTATCAGACTATAGTTTCTGTGTTTTTTTTGCTTGTGATGCTGTTGCACCCAATTTTTGTTTTTGCTGAATCAAATACAGCAGAGTCGAAAGTGAAAGTTGATCAAAGGTTGCATTTGCGCGTGCAGCTTTTTGATATTTCTGACGCATATACTTACGTTCATGAGTTCCATGATGACGGTCAAATGAAATATGTTCTCTTTTTTCCTGCTGATTGTAATCGGGAGAGACTGCATGTTTTCTTTGATGAGGCGTGGTTAAAAGTGAATGGAACAGAGCTTTCCTCCGGAATGATTACATCTGCATTTTCGAAAGACGGCAAAGTTTCTATAGAAACGCCGTTGGGACTTTTCCCTTTGATTGTCATGTCATCGTCGAATCTTCCGTCGCTATATATGACAACAGAAAGTGGTGCTTTGGATGCGATTCATGCTGATAAAGATCATCGTGAAAAAGGACATCTGTCTATAGCGGTAGATGGGAAAATTGTTTTGGAAAAAGCTGCCTTATCTCGCATCAATGGGAGAGGAAATTCCAGTTGGGTCTATAATGAGAAAAAGGGTTATAATATCAAGTTCGATAAGAAAATCGGACTTTTGGGTATGAAAGAGGCAAAAAAGTGGGCGTTGATTCCGAATAACATGGATGACACGCTGCTTCGTAATGCTCTTGCATATACGGCTGCAAAGAAAACGCGATTGCCTTATACCATTAACTTTGAATATGTGGACTTATATATCAACGGCGAGTATCGTGGAAACTATTTTGTTTGCGAAAAAGTGGATATCGGCAAAAATCGCATTGCAATCAAGGACCTTGAAAAAGCTAATGAAAAAGCCAATCCTTTGTGGAATGATAGTTTAGCCGCAAAGAATTATGGTTCAGATAACGGAACGAAATATTCATGGAGTGGGCCGACAAAGGATCCGAACGACATTACAGGAGGGTATTTGTTGGAATATGATTTTCCTGAAGTGTTTGAAAGTGAACCAAGTGCTTTTATTACAAAGAATGGAACCTATTTGACGGTTCGATCACCAAAGTATGCAACTGAAAATGAGGTTCGCTATATTTCGACGCTGTATGAGAATTTCGAAAGCGCTCTGCTTGCAAAAAACGGAAAAAACAAGTATGGAAAATACTATACAGATTACATTGATATTGACTCTTTTGTTGATGCACTTCTCTTAAGAGAATGTACTGGAAATGTAGATATTGGACATTCAAGCTGGTTTGTTTTCCTCCCTGAGAATAGCGAACGGTTTTACATGGCTCCCATTTGGGATTTTGACTTGAGCATGGAGAATGCTTCGCTCCTGCCTGATTGTATTCGTTTTTTGGCAGAAAAACAGTATGATCAAAAACTCCTTTTCTCCAGTGCAAAAGAGAAGACTTTCATTGAACTGTTGTGTTCGCATCGTGATTTTTTGGATATGATGGCACAGCGCTATACCTCTTTGAAGGATTCGTTGTTTGAAAGTATGAAACAAACAGCGCGAGCGTTTTCAGAGTCGATTCATGATTCCGCTTCAATGAATGCAATGCGATGGGGCTTTCCAAATGGAATGCAGGACGAAGAAACGCTTATCTCATATCTTACGGCGCGCGAATCAAAGATCGAAAGTGATTTTTCTAACCTTGATTATTGTATTGATGCTGCAGTTGAAGACTTGGAAAGTGGGTATGAATCGGGGCTCACAATTCGCAATACGATTATTATTGTTTTCTGCTTTATGGTCGTTTTGCTTTTGTGCATCATAATAGCTAAAGTGTTGATGCAAAAAAACAACCGCAGCAAAAAAGCTCAAACAAGAAGGCGTGAAAGTAAGAAAAGAAAGTAAAAAGTTGGGTATATTTTCTTGACCTGCTCTCACTTTTGTGCTATACTTTCCCTAATTTAAAACTACAGGAGGAATTCAAATGACAGAGATCAACCGTCCCGATTCCATGGTGCGTATTACCACACCCGAACTTGCAAACGCATTTATTGAAGAACAACTTGCCGCGCTGAAGACACAGATCGGCGATAAAAAAGTCCTGCTTGCACTGTCCGGCGGTGTGGACTCTTCCGTGGTAGCCGCGCTGCTCATCAAAGCGATCGGTCAAAACCTGGTTTGCGTCCATGTCAACCACGGTCTTTTGCGCAAGGGCGAACCCGAGCAGGTGATCAAGGTGTTCAAGGAAGAGCTCGGCGCAAACCTCATCTATGTTGACGCGACCGACCGTTTCCTTGATAAGCTTGCCGGTGTGGAAGATCCGGAAACCAAGCGTAAGATCATCGGCGGCGAGTTCATCGAAGTGTTTGCCGAAGAAGCAAGAAAGCTGGACGGCATTGAATTCCTGGCGCAGGGCACCATTTGGCCGGACATCCTCGAAAGCGAAGCCGGCATCAAGGCGCACCATAACGCAGGCGGTCTGCCGGACGATCTCAAGTTTGAGCTTGTGGAGCCGGTGCGCATCCTCTTCAAGGACGAGGTGCGCGTGGTCGGCAAGGCGCTCGGCCTGCCCGATAATATGGTCTTCCGTCAGCCGTTCCCGGGTCCGGGTCTCGGTGTGCGCTGTGTCGGCGCAATCACGCGCGACCGTTTGGAAGCTGTGCGTGAGTCTGACGCAATTGTGCGCGAAGAGTTTGCAAAGTGGGGACTCGAAGGCAAGGTGTGGCAGTATTTCACAGTGGTACCCGATTTTAAATCGACCGGCGTGAAAGACGGCAAGCGCACCTTTAGCTGGCCGTGTGTCA
This sequence comes from Clostridia bacterium, assembly GCA_017454485.1. GTDB lineage: Bacteria > Bacillota > Clostridia > Oscillospirales > Acutalibacteraceae > UBA6857. Next base: position 16,376 of record JAFTCX010000088.1, read on the forward strand.
TCCGTGCAATCAACACCACCGACGTGATGGAGGTTACAACAGAGCATCTGCCTGCCGAGCTGATCGACCTTTTGGTGAAGAGAATCACCACCGAGGTGGCCGGCATCAACCGCGTACTGATCGATTATACGCCGAAGCCGCCCGCGACGGTCGAGTGGGAATAAGAACCCTGTGTTCCGCATCGTTTCCCACATAAATAACAAAAACGCTTACATTCGGCTCTGTGCTGCTTCGGCGGCACGGGGCTTGTTTGTTAATTGCAACAAAAGCGGGGTTGACAATTGACAAAAAATGGTATACAATCGAGAAAACAAAGAAAGGGGTTCATTCTTATGAAAAAAGCTTTATCCATTCTCTTGGCACTGTGCGTGCTGCTTGCAAGCGTGCTTGCGCTTGCCGGCTGCGGCAAAAAAGAAACACTGACCATCGCTGTTCCGAACGACACCACCAACGAGGCGCGTGCGCTGATTCTGCTGCAGGAAAACGGCATTATCAAACTCAGTGCTGACGCCGGCATCACCGCCACGATCAACGACATCATCGAAAATCCGCTGAATATCACGTTCAAGGAAGTGGAAGCCGCGCAAATTCCGAGCGTGCTGCCCGATGTGGATTATGCGGTCATCAACTCCAACTACGCCATCGCCGCCGGCATGAAGCCTGCGGAGCAGTCCCTTTTGATTGAGGGCGCGTACTCGGCGTATTCCAACATCGTTGCTGTGAAGAGCGGTAACGAAACCAATGACAACATCAAAGCCCTTGTTGCCGCGCTGAGAAGCCAGAAGGTTGCCGATTATATCCGCGACAGCTATGACGGCGCTGTTATCTCCGTTGTGGAAAATCCGGGCGACGGCTTTGATCCGACCGTGGACTATGATGCGCTCAAGGGCACGGAAATCTCTGTTGCTGCGTCTCCCGCGCCGCACGCCGAAATCCTTGAAATTGCAAAGGCGATCCTTGCCGAGCGTGAGATTTCGCTGAAGATCATTGAGTTTACGGATTATGTTCAGCCGAACATGGTCGTTGACAGCGGCGAAGTGGACGCGAACTACTTCCAGCATTTCCCGTATCTCGATGATTTCAACAACGAGCAGGGCACCGACCTTGTGAACGCCGCCGACATTCATGTGGAGCCGATGGGTCTTTACGGCGGACGTCAGACCACGATCGACGCGCTGGGCGTTCAGTAATCTTTTCAATCTAGTTGAGCTGCCGCTTTTGCGGCGGCTTTTTTGTGCGTGAAAATCTCCGATATGTTTTTCACGCAAGGGCTTGCACTGCGGTGCGCTTTCGATTATAATAAGAGCAACGGATTGTAAAAGAGGAGAAGTTTATGATCGAACTGGTTCATCTGCATAAAACCTTTGAAACGGCAGACGGCACCGTGGAGGCGCTGAAGGATATCAACCTGTCCATCGCGGACGGCGACATTTTCGGCATCATCGGCATGAGCGGCGCCGGAAAAAGCACGCTTGTGCGCTGCATCAATATGCTGGAGCGTCCCACCTCCGGCAGTGTGATCGTCGGCGGCGAGGATATGGCGGCCATGTCACCGGCAAAGCTGCGCGAAAAACGGCGCAGCATCACCATGATCTTTCAGCAGTTCAACCTGCTGATGCAGCGCACCTGCCTGAAAAACGTCTGCTTCCCGATGGAGCTGGAGGGCGTTGGCAAAAAGGAGGCGCGCAAAAAGGCGATGGAGCTGCTTTCGCTCGTCGGCCTGCCCGATAAAGCGAAATCCTATCCCGCGCAGCTTTCCGGCGGCCAGCAGCAGCGCGTTGCGATTGCGCGCGCACTGGCAACGAATCCGCAGGTTTTGCTTTGCGACGAAGCGACCAGTGCGCTTGACCCGAATACGACGCACGCGATTCTGGAGCTGATTCGTGACATCAACCAAAAGCTCGGCATCACCGTTGTGGTCATCACGCATCAGATGAGCGTGGTGGAGGACATCTGCAACCGCGTGGCCATTCTGGACGAGGGGCGCGTGGTGGAGCAGGGGAATGTGAAGGATGTGTTTGCCAACCCCAAATCCGCCGCAGCGAAGAAGCTGGTTTTTCCGAACGGCGAAGAAACCGTGCTGCCGCCCGGTGCAGGCGAAACGCGTCTGCGCGTGCTGTTCAACGGATCGGAAACAGCAGATCTTCCGCTGATTGCGACCATGGCGGCGCAGCACGGGGTGCTTGCAAAAATTCTCGGCGCGAGCACGCGGTCGCTCGGTGCACAGGCGTTTGGCGAAATGCTGATCTCTGTGCCGGATGCGGACGCAGAAAAAGCGCTGGCCTTCCTGCGCGCGGCGGAAGGCATTGTCGTGGAGGAGGTCAAGGGAGATGTTCAGTAATCTGTTTACGCCGCAGGCGGTCGAAGAAGCGCTTTTGATCTTGAAAACGCAGATTCCGCTTGCCATTTGGGAAACGGTCTATGTGACCGTGCTGTCCACAGCCTTTGCAATCGTGCTCGGTCTTCCGCTGGGCGTGCTGCTTGTGGTCGGCGAAAAAAACGGCGTTTTGCCGCTGCCGAAGGGTTTGATGCACGCGCTGGGCGTTGTCATCAACCTGCTGCGTTCGATTCCGTTTTTGATTTTGATGATTATGGTCTTCCCGCTCACGCGGCTGATTGTCGGCACCACCGTCGGCACCGTCGCGTCCATCGTGCCGCTGGTCATCGCCGCGTTTCCGTTTGTGGCGCGACTGGTGGAAAGCAGTCTGCGCGAGGTGAACCCCAACATCATTGAAGCGGCGCAGAGCATGGGCGCCACACCGCTGCAGATCATCTGCAAGGTGATGATCCCCGAAAGCATTCCGTCGCTGATCTCCAACGCGACGATCGCCATCACGACCATCCTCGGTTATTCCGCCATGAGCGGCATCATCGGCGGCGGCGGTCTGGGCAAAATTGCAATCAACTACGGCTACTACCGTTATAAATTCCTTGTGATGCTCATCGCGGTGATTCTGCTGATCCTTTTGGTTCAGATCTTCCAAAGCGTCGGCACGCGCATCGCTGTGAAGAGTGACAAGCGGTTGAAATAAGAAGGAGTTGACTTTTATGAAACGAACAAAAACCATTCTTTGTCTGCTGCTTTCCGTGCTGCTGCTGCTCGGCGTCATGCCGTCGGCGTTTGCAGCAATTCCGGAAAAAGAGCTCACCGGAAAATGCGGCACATACGCTTTTTATGCGCTCAGCCTGTCCACCGGCGAGCTGCGCATTTATCCCGGCGGCGGCGCAAAATCCGCGGCCATGGGCGACTTTGAACAGGGCACATCGCCCTTCTTTGAAAACGAGGCGATCCAATCGGTTTTCATCTCTCCGTGGATCAACAGCATCGGCAGCTTTGCCTTTGAGGGCTGCGCGAATCTGGAACGTGTTTCCATTCCGTTTACGGTTTCCAAAATCGGCGAAAACGCATTTGCCGGCTGTGACAAGGCGGCGTTCAGCTTTGACGGCACTGCGCGGCAGTGGAGCGGCGTGACGTTCGGCGAAGGGAACGAATGGAAAGACGAGCCGGCGCGTGTGACATTTTTGCAGCAGTCGCTGCAGGCGGTTTCCGCGTCCTTCCCGGCGCCCTTCGCGGGGGAGCGTGTGCAGACCGGGCAGCTTTTGAGCGTCGGCAACAGCGAGCAGTATGCCGCGCAGGTGATCGGTGTGACGCGCAAAACAGAGGACGGCGCTGTTCGGCTGAAGGACGGCGAAGTGCTGCAGGCGGACACGGCATATACGTTTGAGATCATGTTCTCTCCGTTCGACGGCTTTGCGCTGGAGGAGGACACGGTCTTTACCGTCAACGATCAGGTGCTCGCGTCACAATATGGCACGGTCTCTCTGACGGTAGTGCCGAAACTGCCTCCGAAAACCGGCACATTGAAAATGCTCGCGTATAACGTCTCCGGCATCCCTGTGATCGGTGATTTTCAGGGCACGACGTTCACAACGACGAACGACCGCGCCAAAAAGCTCGGCGCGCTGCTGAACACCACCTATGTGGATTTCATCAGTGTGGAGGAGGATTTCAACGGCCACCCCTATCTTGCGGATGAGATGTCGAATTATCCCTACCGCTCCTATACCAGCGGCGGCCTTGCGCAGGGGCAGGGGCTGAATGTGTTTTCGCCGCACCGGTTGTATAACATTGAGCGGGTGAAATGGGATCTTGAATACGGAACCGTGTCCGGCTCCTGCGACGCGCTTTCCAACAAGGGCTTCCTTTACAGTCTGATGGAGCTTGCGCCCGGCGTGTATGTCAATGTGATCACTGTACACTGCGACGCGGGCTATGAGCCGCTTTCCGTCAAAGCGCGGGCAAACAATTTTAAACAGCTTGCGGCCTATATCAACAAAAACCTGAACGACGGCCGCGCGCTGATCGTGCAGGGCGATTTCAATTTTAAATTCAAGCGCAAGCTGGCGGATGATCTTGTCGGCAATCTGCTGGAGCCGACCGGACTGAAGGACGTTTGGGCCGAGCTTTCCAACCACGGGCTGACCGATGCGAACGATCCGGCGTTTGTGCTTGACGCGCCGGGCGACGACCTCGACCGTGTGCTGTATCGCAGCGGCGACACGCTGGAGCTTACGCCGGTTTCAAAAACCGTTCCGCCGCTGACCGGCAAAAACGGCGAACGCTATACCGACCACAATCCGATGCTGACAGAGTTCGCCTACACCGTGAAGGGTGCGGAGCCGACCCCGCAGACGCTGACCATCCCCACGCCGGAAAACGAAGTGCTGCTTGCGCTCAAAGAGGTGCTTTGGACGCTGGTGCGCGTGGTGCAGGCTGTGCTCGGACTGGTGGAGCTTCCCTATCTGATCGGGCAGGGCGTGGAGCTGCTGATCAACGGTAAAATGCCGTAACCAAAGAAGAATGAGAAAAGCCGCAGGCTTCCGGTGGGAAACCTGCGGCTTTCAGTTTTCGTTTAGAACAGACCTTTGATCAGATCAACGAGCTTTTCAAAGAGCATTTTGAGCAGCTTGAAGATGCCCACGCCGGTCTTTGCGGCGGTGCCAACTGCATCATTGTTGCCGTAAAGGCGAACGGCGGTGTAACCTACGCCGTCGGTGTAGCAAAGCTTATAGGTCTGAACGGCGATCTTTCCGTCCTCACCCTTCACGCCGATGGCAAGGCTGGTGGCGTACTTGGTGGAATGCGGAATCGTCAGCACATAGCCGTCCATGGAATAGTTGCTGACCTTTTTGCCGTCCACAAGGACATAGTCCACTTTATCGAATCTGCCGAGGTCGACCACGATATCCGTGGTGACGTCTCTTTCTTCCAGAACGCCGAGAATCTGACGCGCAATATAGTCGTGACCCTTCTGGCTGGGATGCGTGCCGACAAAGGCGTTATCCTTGAAATCGCCGAGCAGCGCCCAGTCGTTTTCGGTGGCATAGGGTTCGGTGTTGCGGATGTCCGCAAATTTCACGTTGTCGCCGAATTCCTTTTCCCATTTGGCATAGCAGGCGTTCATGGATTCCGTGATGCCGGAGATGATCGAGCCCAGAGGAATGGTGTCGTCATCGGTGATTCGAAGCTGGTTGACCACATTGAACGAGCCGACCATAACGATCGTGGCGTCGGGGTTCCATTCCTGCAGCGTTTTGATGAGCACGGGATAATACTTTTTCCAGTATTCGAAGCCGAAGGACATTTGCTTAACAGCCACTTCCAGCGTGTTCTTGATCGCTTCCGGGCTGCTCAAATCAAGCTGTGCGCCTTCCGCAAGAAGACCGCCCTCGGTGGCAATGCGATAGGTGCGATAGAAAATGTCGCACATACCGAGCTCGACCGTGATGAGGTTCGCTTTTTTCACAACGTCTTTGATCGCGCCGCTCTTGCCTGCGCCGCCGCGTTCCGCAGCAACTTCAGCATAGGTCTCACCGTCGCGTGCGCCGGGGAAGGACTCTTCCATGCCGAAGTATTCAAGCACATCCTTGTAGTACGAATAGCTCAAATCCTTGTCGGAAAAACCGTCGTCGTCAATGCCCATGAGGTCAAGAACAACAGCGGTGGTCAGACCGGGATAGCAAACCGGGAAGAAGGTCGCGCCTTCGTCCGCCATGTTGTACGGTGCGTTGCAGCCGATGGCCTGAGAAATCAGGGTCGGATATGCGCCCTGAACGTTGCGCATATAATAATAGTCGTACTGGCCGCCGGGAGATGAGCCTTCGGGCAGGGGGTTGCCGTTTTCATCGAGATAGAAGCCTTCGGAACCGCAGCCGCGGCCGATGCTGTCACCGAACGCAACATAAGCGCCCTCGGTGCCGTACTGCTTCACATTCTTTGCCGTTGCCGCACCGGCGGGCAGCACAAAGCACGAGAAAACCAGCAGAAGTGTTAAGGTGAGTGCGAGTGTGTTTCTGAGTTTTTTCTTCATAGTGATCCTCCTTATGATTGATGTGTTTTTGTATCTTCTATCCTTTGCAGGAAGAATTCACGTTTGTCCTCGTTGTCGAGGGAGTGCACGGGCTTGACCTGTGCCGCGGAGGCGCCGCGCTCAATGCAGCGTGCCGCCCATGCGTCATGGGTGCCGGGCTGTTGACGGCGGATGATCATGCGGCCGATGAAGCCTTTTTGCCGCTGGCTGGGATAGCGCTTGTTGCACTGGCCCATATAGTCCTCCAGCTCGTCGATGCAGCCGTCCCAATCGAGATCGGCGTCGCTTTCCACCACAAGCGCGTAGCGGTTCGGCATCACGCTGTCGTCCTGATAAAACAGCCAGTGATCGAGGTTGATGCCGTGGTTTTTCGCAAACATCTCCATGGTGTTGCGCGCGTCCTCTTCGCTGAATTTTTCGCCGGCGACGTTGAAGAGCTGCCCCTTGCGATAGACGAAGGAGATCAGCGGGCAGCGGTTGCGGAAGCCCTTGACCTCGATCACGTCCTTCAGGTGATAGCGGTAAAGTCCGGCCTGCGTGGTGATGAGCACCTCATATTTCTTGCCCTGCTCCAGCTCGTCGAGCGTCAGCGTTTCCTTGCCCTTCTTGCGGTCGTCCTCGTCGGCGGGGATGAACTCAAAGAAGCAGCTATCCGTCAAAAGCTGCATATCGGTCGTTTCCAGCGCAGGGACGGCGGCGATCAAACCCTCCGACGCGCCGTAGATGGAAAAATCGAACGGGATGCCCTTGGCAAACGAGCGCACATAGTCGGCGGCGGGCTTGAACGAGGCGTTGCCGATGCTGCAAAGCACGGTCAAATGCGGCCAGATGCGCCGCAGCAGCGTTTCATCAAAGCCCTGCTCAAACTGCTTGCGCAAATATGCGGCGCGTTCCGGCATCGGTTTGACCAGCGCGGACAGCGTTTTGCGCAGTTCGGGCTTCATTTCAACGGAAGCGTCAATCGTGCCCTTTTCAATGTCGTCCACAATCAGCCGCCAGTGTTTTTGCAAATAAGCGAGCTGGCTGACGTTGAGGCTGAAAAACACGGAAAAGATAAAGGTCACATCCTCGTCCGCCAGCGCGAAACGATAAATGTTATAAACATAGTCGCCGTCATGAACGTCAAAGAGGTTTTTTGTCGGCACCGTCAGAATGTAAGGGTAAAACGTGCCGTATTCCCGCGCGCCGATTTCGGCGATGTTGCTGCAGGGCATTCCGTTCGGCAGGCATTCATTGGTAGCCGGAGAAAGGAACACGCCGCGGCCGGGATGAAAGCGCTTGCCCTGCTTTTCCAGCTCCAGCGCACCGAGCGCCAGTGCGCGCGTCCAGGTATATTTTACATATGCCTTCAGCGACGCCTTGGTCGCCGGAATATATTTCGGCACGCCGGAGGAACCCGAGGTGCGCGAATAGCCGAGGATTTCGGACGTTGTCAGCAGGTTTTTTTCGCCTGCCTTTGTGCGCTCAATATAGGGCGCGAAGTCCTCATAACCGGAAATGGGCACACGCTGTTTGAACTGCGCAATGGTTTTGATCTCGTCGAAGCCGTGCGCTTTGCCGAATTCAGTGTTACGGTTGTCGTGCAAAATCTTCATCAGCAGCGCGCGGTTTTCCTGCATCGGCGCATGAGATGAACGTTCCAGATGCCGCAGGCTCAGTTTCCCCTTCAGAACCATCAGCCGCATCGCAGCGCTTGTCAGTGGCTTGTGCATGGTGAACAATCCTTTCTATAAAAAAATTATAGCTCTTCAAACTAACTATATCACGTTTGACGACCGAATGCAAGTAAAAATGAAAAAAACAATCAAAACTGCGTCGTTCAGGAATTTCCATTTATAAAGACACAAAAGCGAGCAAGAATAACTATTGCAAACGCGAAAAGTTTGACGAAAAGGAGGGGAAATCATGGCAAAGAACAATCAGAGCTCCGTTCCCGGTGCGCAGAGCGCGCTTGACAGATTTAAGATGGAAGCTGCGGCGGAAGTCGGCGTCAATCTGAAAAACGGATACAACGGCGATCTCACATCTCGCGAAGCCGGTTCCATCGGCGGCCAGATGGTCAAGAAGATGATCGATTCCTACGAACGCAATATGAAATAACAACCAAACGAAAAAGAGAGGGGGCAAACGCCTCCTCTTTTATGCTTTGACCTTGCTGCGAACCGCGCAATCTATGGCGTCGCAGACGGCGGCAAAGCGGCGGTCAATATCGTCGTTGGTGAAGCGCAGAACGCGAACGCCGAGCGTTTCCATAATTTCGGTGCGCGCGGCGTCATATTCCTGCGCGTCGTCGGTGAAATGCTGGCTGCCGTCCAGTTCGATGACCAGCTTTGCGGCGGGGCAATAGAAATCGGCGATGAATCTGTAAATGATATGTTGCCGACGAAATTTTACCGGATAGGTTGAAAGGAAATCATACCAGAGGTGTTTTTCATGGCGCGTGGCGTTTTTGCGCAGCTCTCGCGCTCGTTCGGTTAAAGATGTATGAATTCTGTGTGTCATGTGAATCACCGGGAAAAGTATAACATGAACGGAATGCTTTTTCAAGTTTATCATTAAATTTTGAAAAGAAAGGTTTTTCTGGTTTTACCCCTTCCACCGGCATTCGCCGGTCCCCCTTCCCCGATAAATCGGGGAAGACTTTTGCACCCCTTCCACCGGCATTCGCCGGTCCCCCTTCCCCGCTGAAGCGGGGAAGGCTAATGCGTGAAATGGACTTGTCAAGAAAAGTGCAGTCGAAAAACACACAAAGAAGCTTCGCGTTGGAAGAACGACCATGTTTTCCGCAGTGGAGCGTA
>JAFTCX010000089.1 GCA_017454485.1 Clostridia bacterium
ATCCCGCATCGAAGAAGTTGAAAGGAGCTGTAGGAAATGGAATTTGGAAAGCGCAAGGAAATGATCCTTGCTGCGATTGTGGAACAATACATCAAAACCGGCGAACCGGTTGGCTCCAAGTTTCTGATGACGGCGCTGCCGCTCTCCGTTTCCTCGGCAACGATCCGCAACGAGATGAGCGAGCTTGCGGAGCTCGGCTATCTTGACCAGCCGCACACCTCCGCCGGTCGCATTCCTTCGCAAAAGGGTTACCGCTATTACATCGACCGGCTGATGAGCCGCAGTGAGCTGACCGACGAGGAGCGCGAAACCGTGCGCAGCGAGCTGGAGCAATGCGCCGGGAACCCCGAAAAGCTGCTTGTCAAAGCAGGGGAGCTGCTTGCACGCTTTACGGGCTGCACTGCCATTGCGACCACACCCACCGATGAGGGCGCAACCGTCCGTCGGGTGGAGATCGTGCCCGTCGGCACGCGCATCGCAATGATCGTGCTGATGACCTCCAGCGGCATCTTGAAAAACGGCGTGTGCCGCACCGATGTCCCGCTGACGGCGGACATGATCGAAAACTTCCACGCCATTGTGGACAGCACCTTCCTCGGCCGCCCTGTGACGGACATCGGCACGGTGATGATCCAAACGCTGGTCGCCTCGCTCGGCGCAAACGCGCTGGCCATGAGCCCGCTGTTTGTGACGCTGGCTGACATCGCGGCGCAGGCGGTACAGGCGCAAATTCACCTGGAGGGCGCGCAGAATCTGCTGCATCACCGGGAATTTACCGACAACGTGTTCGACATGATGCAGTTTTTGAACGAGGACGACAAGCTCGGCAGAGCGCTCGCCGCGGGAAAGTCCAATCCGCTTTCTGTGAGCATCGGCAGCGAGAACCTGTTCCGCCAGATGGAGAACACCAGCATGATCGTCGGCCGTTACCGCATCCACGGACACAACGGCGGTGCGCTGGGCATTATCGGGCCCACGCGGCTCGATTATGCAAAGCTGATTCCGCGCATTGAATATCTGACCGAGGTTGTGAGCAAAATGCTCACGGATACTTTTGAAGAATAGGAGGCCAATCATGGCAAAAGACGAACAAACGCCGCTGCAGGAACCGGCTGCAGAGCCGGAAACCGACGCCGCTGAAATCGAAGGCGCTGAAACAGCGGATCCGGTCGCTGCGCTGGAAGCGGAGCTTGCCGCGGCAAAGGAAGCGCACATTCGCACGCTTGCGGAATACGACAACTACCGCAAACGCTCGACCCGCGAAAAGGAAGCGACCTATGGCGACGCAAAAGCCGCCGCGCTGAAAGAGCTGCTGCCGGTGCTGGATAATTTCGACCGTGCGCTTGCCGCGCCGGACGCGGACGGCGAAACGCTGCGCAAGGGGCTGGAGATGATCTCCGGCAGCCTGCTGAACATTTTGGAAAAGCTCGGCGTGGAATCCTTCGGCGAAATCGGCGAAAGCTTTGACCCGAACATCCATAACGCTGTGATGCACATTGAGGACGAAAGCAAGGGCGAAAACGAGATCGCCGCTGTGTTCAGCAAAGGCTACCGCCTGGGTGAACGCATTTTGCGTCCCGCAATGGTGCAGGTGGCAAATTAGCTGTTAGCCGTTAGCTGTTAGCTGTTAGCGGTCAGTATAAAAAAGATTAACAAGATTTGGAGGATACAATTATGGCAAAGATTATCGGTATTGACTTGGGTACAACGAACTCCTGCGTTGCAGTGATCGAAGGCGGCGAGCCCGTCGTCATCGCCAACGCGGAAGGCGCAAGAACCACGCCGTCTGTCGTCGCGTTTGCGAAAAACGGCGAGCGTATGGTCGGTCAGGTTGCAAAACGTCAGGCAATCACAAACCCCGACCGCACGATTTCATCCATCAAGCGTCAGATGGGCTCCAACTATCATGTGACCATCGACGGCAAAAATTTCACCCCGCAGGAAATTTCCGCAATGATTCTGCAAAAACTGAAAACAGACGCGGAAAGCTACCTCGGCGACAAGGTGACCGAAGCGGTTATCACCGTGCCGGCCTATTTCACCGACGCACAGCGGCAGGCCACCAAGGACGCGGGCAAGATCGCCGGTCTGGAGGTCAAGCGTATCATCAACGAGCCGACGGCGGCAGCGCTTGCCTACGGCATTGATAAGGAAGAAGATCAGAAGGTCATGGTCTATGACCTCGGCGGCGGCACCTTCGACGTTTCCATCATCGAGATGGGCGATGGCGTGCAGGAAGTGCTTGCAACGGCCGGCAACAACCACCTCGGCGGCGACGACTTTGACCAGCGCATCATGGACTGGCTTGTTTCGGGCTTCAAGGCCGATCAGGGCATCGATCTGCGCGGCGACAAAATGGCGATGCAGCGCATCAAGGAAGCGGCGGAAAAAGCCAAGATCGAGCTTTCCGGCGTGACCTCTTCCACCATTTCGCTGCCCTATATCACGGCGGACGCGACCGGCCCGAAGCATCTGGAGACCACGCTGACGCGCGCAAAGTTCAACGAGCTGACGGCTGACCTTGTGGAAGCGACCATGGGTCCCGTTCGTCAGGCAATGAGCGACTCCGGCTTGAAAACCAGCGAGATCGACAAGATCCTTATGGTCGGCGGCTCCTCCCGTATTCCGGCGGTGACCGACGCAATTAAAAAGTTCATCGGCAAAGAGCCGTTCAAGGGCATCAACCCGGATGAATGCGTTGCCATCGGCGCTTCTCTGCAGGCCGGCGTGCTCGGCGGCGACGTGAAGGGTCTGCTGCTGCTCGTCGTGACGCCGCTGTCCCTCGGCATTGAGACTATGGGTGGCATCAACACCAAGGTCATTGAGCGCAACACCACCATCCCGACCAAGAAGAGCCAGATCTTCTCCACCGCAGCGGACAATCAGCCCTCCGTGGAGGTCCATGTGCTGCAGGGCGAACGTGAATTTGCCCGCGACAACAAGACCCTCGGCATCTTCTCGCTTGACGGCATCATGCCGGCGCGCCGCGGTGTGCCGCAGATCGAAGTCACCTTCGACATCGACGCCAACGGCATCGTCCACGTTTCCGCAAAGGATCTCGGCACCGGCAAGGAGCAGAGCATTTCCATCACCGCTTCCTCCAATATGAGCAAGGAGGACATTGAAAAGGCGGTGCAGGACGCGGAAAAATTCGCCGAAGAGGACAAGAAGCGCCGCGAAGAGGTTGACACCCGCAACGAAGCCGATCAAATGGTTTATCAGTGCGAAAAAATCCTTTCCGAGGAAGGCGCAAAGTTTGACGACAGCGACAAGAACGAGCTGCAAAGCAAGATCGATTCGCTCAAGAACGCGCTGAACGGCCAGGACATCAACCTCATCAAGAACGAAAAAGACGCGCTGACGCAGGCGTTCTATAAGATTTCCGAAAAGCTGTATCAGCAGGCGAATCCGCAGGGCGCGCAGGGCGGTCCGCAGGGCTTTAACCCGAACGACTTTGCCGGCGGCGCACAGGGCGGCTTCAACCCGAACCAGGGCGCGGGCAGCGGCGACGGCTACACCGACGCAGGCTACACCGACGCAAACTTTACCGACGCAAACTAAAACCGAAATTTCACTGACGGCGTGCGCCGCAAAACCACGGCGCACCCTGACACTACAGGAGGTATTACCATGGCATTGGTTCCCTATGTCATCGAACAAACCAACCGCGGCGAACGCCAGTACGACATTTTTTCAAGACTTCTCAACGACCGTATTGTTGTGCTCTCTGACGAAGTGAACGACGCAACGGCCAGCCTTGTGGTTGCGCAGCTGCTCTTCCTTGAAAGCCAGGACGCGGAAAAGGACATCAGCTTTTATATCAACTCCCCGGGCGGCTCCGTGAGCGCGGGTCTTGCGATCTATGACACGATGCAGTATATCAAGTGCGACGTTTCCACCATCTGCATGGGCATGGCGGCGTCCATGGGCGCGTTTCTGCTTTCGTCCGGCGCAAAGGGCAAGCGTTTTGCGCTGCCGAACAGCGAAATCATGATTCACCAGCCCTCCGGCGGCGCCAAGGGTCAGGCAACCGAGATCGAGATCGTTGCCAAGCACATTTTGCGCACCAAGGAAAAGCTGAACAAAATCCTTGCCGAAAACACCGGCAAGCCCATTGAACAGATTGCCGTTGACACTGACCGCGACAACTTTATGTCGGCAGAGGAAGCGCTGGAATACGGTCTGGTCGATAAGATTCTGTATAAGAGATAAAACAAAACCCAAAGGGAGGGCGGCCTCGGCGTCGCCCTTTCCGAGCTTTTTGAATTGAGACGATTATGGCGGAAAAAAGAGATTATTATGAAGTGCTCGGCGTGAACAAAAACGCAACCGAGGACGAGATCAAAAAAGCCTACCGCAAGGTGGCAAAAAAATATCACCCCGACCTCAATCCCGGCGACAAAACGGCCGAGGAAAAGTTCAAAGAGGCGAACGAGGCGTATGAGGTGCTGTCCGACAGCGAGAAGAAGGCGCGCTATGACCAGTATGGTCACGCCGGTGTGGACCCGAACTTCGGCGCCGGCGGCGGTGGCTTCGGCGGGTTCGGCGGCTTTGGCGACGCATTTGACCTCGGCGACATTTTCGGCAGCTTTTTCGGCGGCGGCTTCGGCGGCGGACAGCGGCAGAATCCCAACGCGCCGCGCAAGGGCTCCACGGTCACGGCGAACGTGACCATCTCCTTTGAAGAGGCGGCGAAGGGATGCAAGAAAAAGGTGCGCATCAACCGTGTGGACACCTGCACAAAATGCGGCGGCACCGGCTGCGCAGAGGGCACCACGGCGGAAACCTGCACCACCTGCGGCGGACGCGGCACGGTCAACGCGCAGCAGCGCACGCCCTTTGGCGTGATGAGCACAACCAAGCAGTGCTCGGCCTGCGGCGGACGCGGTAAAATCATCAAAACCCCGTGCAGCAAATGCCGCGGCTCCGGCTTTGAGACCAAGAGCGAAACGGTGGAAATCGACATCCCCGCCGGCATCGACGATCGTCAGGCACTCAACGTGCGCGGCGGCGGCAACAGGGGACTCAACGGCGGCCCGACGGGCGATTTGCGCGTAAACGTCAACGTGCGCCCGCACCCGTTTTTTGAGCGCGACGGCTTCGACGTCTGGTGCGATTTTACCGTCACGTTTGCGCAGGCCGCCCTCGGCGACACGCTGTACATTCCAACGCTCGACGGCAAGGTCAAATATGAGCTGCCGGCAGGCACCCAGCCGGGTGAAGTGTTCCGGTTCCGCGCGCGCGGCATCCAGCAGCTCGGCGGACGCGGACGCGGCGACCAGTTTGTGCGCATCATCGTGGATGTGCCGAAAAATCTGACCGCCAAACAGAAGGAGCTGCTCAAACAGTTCAACGACTCCCTCCCGAACAAGCCGAAGAACAACATTGACGACGGCAAAACGGTCGGGGAGGAGAAAAAGGGATTTTTTGATAAGTTTAAGTTATAAGTCGGTAGTCGGTAGTCTTTAGTCTTTAGTCTTGACAAAATCGGCTTTGCGGTTTATAATATAAATGCAAAGAGTGATCCGGTTTTACGGTTCGCCCTTAAGTGTTGAAAGAAATAATCGCCACTCTCAGGCTTTGGGGCGGTTATTTCTTTTTATTATGCGCATAGGTCAAAGCTTGCAAAACAAGCCCGACGATGCCGATGATCACCAGTGTAAATGTAAACAGTTCATCGTACGTCACATGCTGCATAAAGGCATCCCTCCTTCGAACAGGCGTCGGAGGGATCGGAAATCCCTCCGCAAAGAGGGCAAACCGTCCACCGTGATGGGTCACTCAATGGGTATCTTTCAATACCGCAACGATCATACCAAAACCAACAGGGTTTGTCAAGTTTTAAGTTTGAAACAACGAAGCCGATGAACGAAGAAAAACGCCCCGCCGTGGAGTTTCACGGCGAGGCTACTGTTATTGTTGATTCTTTTGTTTTGCAAGATGTTCTTTCAGCACTTTGTTGATATATTGAGAAAAAGAGCGGTCATCCTGCTCGGCTAAAATGCGAAGCTGGGCGACAACATCTTCGTCCAGCGTGATGCTGACTTTTTCTTTGAGCGGTTTCATGAGCATTCTTCCTTTTTTATTTAGAGTAGCATATTTCCATCAAAAGTATTGACAATTCCTACAAAGTAGGATAAAATACTACTGAATAAATATAGGGAGGATGTACTATGAAAAAGGCAAAACAAATCTTGTCCGTTTTATTGGCTGTGGTGATGGCGGTGTGCGCTGTGCCGGTGATGCAGGCGAGTGCGACTTCAAAAACCGTTAGCGAAGCGATGAGCTGGTGTGATTCTAAAGTAGGAAGCAAAGTAGGTACCGGCCAGTGCGTTGCACTGATTCAAGCGTATTACAGCTATCTCGGCGTTTCCGGCGGTGGCGGTAATGCTAAAGATTATGCAACAAACACCCTTCCAAGCGGGTTTTCGCGTGTCAAAGGCGGCGTTCCTCAAACAGGCGATATTCTCGTTTACACCGGTGCTAAATACGGTCATGTTGCAATTTATGCAGGTGGCACGACGTCTTATCATCAAAATATGGCCGGGTTGTATGTAGAAAAGAAAACTAACTGGGAGTATAATAAAAGCTGGTACAGTAGTGCTGAAGGCGGAACAAAATCCTATTGGGGTTATATTCGTCCATATTTCAAGAATATTCCGGTCAGCGGTGATGCACCGACGATCATTTATACTTATATAGGCCATTTAACAGATTCAACATTCCGTCCTTGCTGCGAAGTCGGAACAGATGTGCCGATTGATTATGTCAAAGTTGCTGTGGGTGGATATAGTGGCGATTGGGTTTGGTATGATACCGTTAATAACGGTTCAAATACCTTCTTTAATGATATCCCTTACAGTGATCACCCGGCCGGAGAAAATTGTTTCTATTGTGATTTCTATGTGTATGGAACAAACGGAACTCGCTCTTCACAAAGAATCATGTATTATCGATCTGCAAGTTTCGATTGGAACATTGAAGCAAATATTACGGATGGTTCAACCTTTGATGCAACTGTGACTGATATAGTTGAAATTTCCGGTTGGGCTTATTGCGCCAACAGGTCAGACGCTTGGGTATACTGGAGTGTTGATGATCAAGAAGCGTATGCCTGTGATAAGTATTCCCGTACCGATGTTTCGACCGCAAAAGGCTGTCGAGAGGATTGCGGTTTTACAGGGTATATACCCATCCGTTCTCTTTCAGAAGGTCGCCATAAGCTGAGCATTTGGTGCTCGAGTGAAACCGGCAGCGCCGATATGTCAGTGAGCTATTTCACAGTATATAAACCGTATTATTCCCTTGACCTCAATGGTTGGCTCGACGGCGCGTTAAATGGCGGTTTAGCAAGTTACGGTACTGCTGATATTTACATCAACGGACAATTGGTTGCAGATGATGTGACCGATTACTATCAGGGTCATGTAAAGGGAACGTCTTTTGAAATCAAAGATATTAAAGCAAGAACCGGTTATCAATACAACGGCGTTTATTCAGGAAGCATATCGGGAACCATAAACGGGAACGTGGAAACCGTTTTAAATTTCTCGTCAAGGGCAACGTCCATTTTCTTTGATGAAAACCATGATTCTATCAATCCCAATTTGTTTGCAATCAACAATGGGGGAAAAACCGAAAACGGATTGACATACGCATACGATGGAAATACAGATGTTATAACTTTAAACGGAAGAATGACTGAAAGTGTTGATTTGTTCGAATATCCGTTCTCAGCAACTGCCGGTGAAGTATATAAACTTACCGCAACGAAACTTTCCGGAAGCGTTTCGAATGCATTTTTTGTCGTAGAGCTTTTAGAGAATGATGGAACAAGATTAAATTTTGACATTGCAAATTCATCAACACTTACCCAAACAATCAATGCAGCGCAAGCACAGAAAGTTAACCGCGTTCGCGTTTGGGTGTGGCATAATGGCAACGGCGTTTTTACGAATGCAAAATATAAAGTCAAACTTGAAAAAGTTTCTTCTGCCGGCACTGTTGGAACCGAATATTCGCATACAGGTATTGTCAAATTGTACAATCATACTTATAACTGGCTTCCGACCACTGCAAGAGAAGGCTATGAGTTTGACGGTTGGTATACAGCTGCAAGCGGAGGAACGAAAATAACCACTACGTCAAAGTGTACAAGTGTAGGTCAACAAATACTGTATGCACATTGGAAAGCACATGTTTGGAATGCCGGAACGATTACAAAAGCTGCAACTTGTATCACAACCGGCACAAAACAGTTTACATGCACAAACTGTAATGCCACCAAAACCGAAACCGTCCCCATCAATACATCCAACCATGTGAACACGGAAGAGATTTCCGCAACGCTTTCCACCTGCACGGTTAAGGGCTACACCGCCGGTGTGTACTGCAACGACTGTAAAAAGTATGTCAGCGGCCATGCAGAGCAGCCGCTTGCACCCCATCAGACCACCCTCGTCAATGCAAAAGATGCGACTTATGACGCCGAAGGTTACACCGGCGATACCTATTGCACAGTCTGCAAGCAAACGCTCACCAAAGGCGACGTGATTCCGAAGCTGACCAAGCCGGACGAACCGACGAATCCAACCAATCCCACAAATCCGACACAGCCGACGAATCCGACGCAACCGCAGCCCTCCGGTTCCTGCCGTTATTGTGGCGGCACCCATACCGGCTTCCCCGGCGTGCTCATCGGCTTCTTCCACAGCATCCTCGCGCTGTTCGGACTGCGAAAATGACCCCTTCCACCGGCATTCGCCGGTCAACACCTCATCCACCACACGCCTTGCGGCGTGCGGTCCCCCTTCCCCGTAGCACGGGGAAGGCTTTTTGCTTTTAAAGTTTACATTTCCTTAATCCCTTAATCCCTTAGTCCCTTGTCTCCACTCTCAACTCAATCCCTGCCCGCCCTCTTTTTTCAAAAAACCGATTGCCTTTTTCGCAGCCCTGCGCTATAATAATGCTAACAGCTAACGACTGCCGACTGCAAGGAGGCAACCTATGAAAAACCCGATCAAATTCTTCTTCTCCCGAGAAGAGAGCGATACAAAGGTCGCGAACAACCGGCTGCTGTCTTATGCGGCCGGACTTGCGGGGCAAAACATGAACTACGGCTTTGTGTCGAACCGCCTGTTTGTGTTTTTGAATACCGTTTTGAAAATCGATTCGCGCAAAACCGGCTTTATCACCGGCTTTTCCACCCTGTGGGACGCGCTGAACGACCCGATCATCGGCACGCTTGTTGACACGCGTAAGTTCAAACCCGGCCGTAAGCTGCGCCCGTTTTTGCTGTATTTGCCGCCGATCATCGGGGTGCTGACGGCGCTGATGTTCTTCGACTTCGGCTTTTCCGAAGGGCAGACCGTGGCGTTCATCATCGTTGTGTATCTGCTGTATGATATCGTGTATTCCTATCAGGATGTTGCGCTGTGGGGGATGCTGCCGCTTTCCAGCGCAAGCTCCGATGAGCGCGGGCGTGTGTCGCAGTGGGCGACGATCGGCGCCGGCGCAGGCTCCACGGTTGCCGGATTCTTTCCGCAAATTCGCCAAAGCATTGTCGATCTCGGCATCGCAAACGAAAAAACGGCCTATTTTATCGGCGCGGTGGCGTTCGGCTTCGGCGGCATGCTTGTTTCCATGCTCGCCTACCGTATGCGTGAAAAGGTGACGTATGCGCAACCCGAGGAGAAAAACGGCGTTTTGAAAAATCTTGCCGCGTTGCGGCATAACCGCACGCTGATCATCATTTGCCTTGCGCGTTTTCTCGCGTGCTTTTCGCTGACGCTGCCGTGGGAGTATTTTTTTGAAACGCAGGGCATGACCTACCGCGTGTTCGGCACAGAGCTTTCCGGTGCTACGGTGCAGCTCATGTATTCCATCCTGCCTGGCATCCCCGGTGCGTTTGCGATGTTCTTTTCCGCAAAAATTGCGCAGAAGATCGGCGGGATGAAGCGCATCCTTGTGGTGGCGGAGGTGCTGTCCGTGAGCATCCGCGCGCTTTGCTTCTTGATCGGCAGCAACGAACGCTTTTTGCATTTCGGCACCCTTGTGCTCATCATGGCGCTTGTGTCGATCATCAATATCCCGACGAATATGAAGGACATTGCGCACCGTGCGCTGATTTCGGACTCCATTGACGAGGTGGAGCTGAAAACCGGCGAACGCACCGAGGGCATCTCCTATTCGATGCAGAACTTCGTCTCGAAGCTCACCGCTGCGGCTGCTAAGTTCATTCAGGGCTATCTGCTGCGCTGGCTCGGCTTCAACGAAAAGATCACCGACGCGGCCGGCCATGTGCTTGAGGGCACTGCGGCCATCCGCGCGCACGACGCGAGCACACGCTTTGTGCGTTTTCGCTGGCATCAGTTTATGCTCGGCCCGGCGATCGGCTCGGCGCTGTATCTGATCGTGATTTTGTTTTTGAAGGACGACCGCGCCCACACGAAGGAAGTGGAGCGTTTGCTGCGCGAAAAACGCGCACAGATGGAGGCGCAGGCAAGCGAAGCGCAACCGGTGGAGGTTGGATGAACGTACTATATAGGCACAAGACAGGTGGATGTATGAAAAAACTACGCTTTCAATGGATTAAGTATTATGATGTTTTAGCAGTTGCTTTTTGTATTGCGGTATTTATGTTCTTTTTTATCAGAATTCGATATGGTGTGAACCGAGTGGATGAGAGCTTCTATTTAGCAATTGCTCAAAGATTTGCCAAGGGTGATCGGCCCCTGGTGGATGAATGGCAATTGTCTCAGCTTTCACACTTGTTCTTGATCCCTTTTTACTGGGCTTTTACTGCAATAACCGGGGGCATCACCGGCATCATTCTATTTATGCGGCAGATGTTTTTAGCTTTCAACCTTGGTTTTTATTGGATTCTTTATATGAAGCTAAGAGGTTATGGCATTTGGGGCTTTTTTGCTACTGCAGTTTTTAGTTGTTATGTTCCTTGGGCGATGTTTACGTTGAACTACTATTCAGTTTCGCCCCGGTTGTTATTGCTGTTATGCTTATTGCTTTTTTGGAGAAAGGGAGAACTTGGTAAAGGAAGACTTCTAATTGGGGGTGCCATTTTCTCGGTCATAGTACTGATAGAGCCACCATTTGCTGTTCTATATGTGCTTTTTAGTGCTTCTGTTTTTATTCTTGCGTTTTTAAAAAAAAGAAAGCTATGTAAAAAGACCGCTTATGATTTTTTCCTGAATTATAAAACATGGCTTTATATTACGTTGGCTATATTAGGCTGCGCTTTCATCTTTTTATCCTTTTTGAGCTGGAAGAGTGGGTTTAACAACATTATTGCGTCCATACCTGAGCTTCTAGCAGATTCGGAATATGATTTTTCAACAGGTGGAAATGTTAAATCTTTTCTAATTTCTAAGTTTTCTACAGTTGCTGATTATTTTGGTGGAGTGAATCTCGCTTTGTCGGTTTTGCTTTGTGTTATCACATTTTGGAGCACAAAAAAGCAAAAAAAAACAAATGGAAAGCTTTGGATTTTTCTGTTGTCCAATTTATTAGTGCTCTCATTCTGCCTGTTCCCGATTTATTCTCAGCTAAGATACAAGACCAATATTTTTGAACATTGGTATTATTATGTGCTGACGCCGGTCCCTCTGTGTTCATTTGGTTTTATAAATTATTGTTTATGTGAAAAGAAAGATTCAAAACTGTTTATGATTTGGATTCTCAGTGTGGTTTCTTCGACCTTGATGGATTCATTTTCCGATGTGTGCTTTGGAGCTTGTTTGAGTATAGCTGCTGTACCGGGATTCCTTTGTTTTGGAACAATCGTAAATGAGTTTTTTGAACAAGAAAAGCTACAGAGAAACAAAAAAAGCAGAAAAGCTTATGCGCTGAAAACTTTGAAAGCCAAGAGAATTCTTTTGATTGCTTCATTGACGGCGTTTGCTGTGTTTATAGGCTGGGAAGGTGTGAATATTTACGCAGAAGGGACATTTCTACTGACGGAAGGTGAGACTGTGGCTGAAAACAATATGGTGAAAATAGAACAAGGAGTATACGAGGGCATCTATACAACATCAACAATTGCAAAAGAATATAATGACTTGCTGGAAGATTTGGATGTGATTAAAGCGGAAAGCCGTGGACCTGTATATCTGGAAAATCCCTTTCCTCTGGCAGAGCTATATTTGGAGTTGCCGTCTTCTAACTGTTCATCATGGAATTCTGTGGGAACACGAGATCGACAAATTCGTTATTTTCAAATTCATCCGGAAAAGACACCAGATGTTATTTACTATGTGAAGCGTGATTTCTTCTTTGGACAGACTGCAACGGAAAAAGAAATGCAGCTGTTCGAAACATATGCAAAGCATCTTTGTGACGGAACAATAAAACGAGGGAAGAACGGCATTATCGTGAATGTTGAAAAATGGAAAAATCCGGGTGATCCGGCTCTGATGAACTGGGTGCTGGAACATAAAAATGAGTTTTAGGAGAGCAGGGAATGGTTGTCTACTTTGTGATCCCTTGTTATTATGATGACGATGTTCTGCCATCGACAGGACCTGTCTTCCTATCAAAATTACATACACTTATAGATCAAAGTGTTATAGACGAAGACAGTCGAGTCATTTTTGTAAACGACGGTTCAACCGACAGAACCTGGGAGCAGATTGAACATTTGCATGAGGACGATCCGCATTGTATCGGTATTAATCTTTCACAAAATGTTGGCGAGCAGGACGCAACGCTTGCAGGATTGTTTTATGCAAACGTGTATGCTGATTGCTGTATCACGATGGATAGCGATTTGCAGGATGATATTAATATGGTTGATCAAATGATTCACCTCTTTGCACAAGGCAACGAGGTGGTATTTGGAGTTAGAAAATCTAGAAAAAAAGACGTACTTTTTGAGAAAGTTACGTCCAAACTGTTTTATATTGTGATGCGTATTGCGGAGCCTCGCAGCATTCCAAATCATTCTTCTTTTCGGTTAATGAGTAAACGCACGATTGAATGGCTGCGTGAATTTTCCGAAATATCATTTTTTTTACCTGTGTTAGTCGCTTCTTTTAACTTGCCGTATTCAATTGTATACTATGATCGTTTGCCGCGTGCTGCTGGGTTATCAGGATATAATTTCAAAAAAAGGCTGAAATTGGGCACAAACGCATTTCTTTCACATATAGCGTTGAGACAAGGGCATCCGCGCAAAAAAGCTGCGTCAAACGTGAAAATCCAGCAGATACTTGATTAACAAACAGTTTTTAAATATTCTTCATAGTCAGTAATGATATCTGCTTTAGAGTAAGGTTGATCTGCTAACACTGTCAGAGCGCAGTCGGATGTAAAGGTATGTAGTTTTCGCCATGTCCGCTTGGGGATGAAAACGGCATCCATTGTTTTTTTTAAAGAAATGCTTGTTTGTGAATGTCCATCCATAAGATCAATTTGACAGCTGCCGGCGTTAAGAATCAATATTTCATTACTGTTCATGGTTGCATGGTTACCACGTACAGCATCATGTGGAACATGCTGAATAAAAAAGATGCGTTGAACAGAGAAACTGTCGTTATTCTCAAAAACAAAGAGTTCTCCTCTTGCATCACAAAAAGAATCAAAATGAAAAATCTGATTTTGTTTCAGTATCATGATGTCTCCTTTATGAAAACTGATTGAGTGTTCGTATAATAAAATCTTGCTCATCTTCACGTAATCCGTAAAAGCTTGGGAGAGAAAGGACAGTTTCTGCAAGTTGCTCTGTAATAGGTAGTGCGCCGCGTTTGATCCTGAGGTTGCGGAGCGCAGAAGTCAGGTGCGGTGGAATCGGATAATGGATCGCCGTTTCAATGCCGTTTTCCAGCAGATAAGCAATAAGGTCCTGGCGCCGATTGCAGCGAATGACAAACTGATGCCAAACATTTTCTGTGCCAAGATATACTTTCGGTAAATCTATCCATTCATTTCGAAGACCAGCGTAGTAACGCTTTGCAATATGATTTTTCTCTGCGGTGTCTTCTTTTAAATATTGTAATCGGATACGCAAGAGGGCGGCTTGGAGTTCGTCCAATCTGGAATTAACACCTTGTATAATGTAATCGCCGCAGTTGTTTTCCTTCCCGTAATTACGAAAGCAATATGCGTTCTCTGCAAGGCGCGGGTCGTTTGTGACAAGAGCTCCGCCATCTCCAAACGCTCCAAGATTTTTTGTTGGATAAAAAGAGAAACAGCCAACATCACCGAACGTCCCGGCGGCTTGCCCTTGAAATTTTGCATCATGAGCCTGAGCGCAGTCCTCGATTAGTCGCAATCCATGCGTTCGGCAGAGGTTGACGATCTCATGCATTGGCGTCATCAGTCCATAAAGATGTGTTACAAGAACTGCCTTGGTGTGGGAAGTGATGCATGCAGCTATATTGCTTGCGTTAAGATTGTAGTGTGTCAGATCTGGCTCAGCAAACACCGGGCGAGCACCACAACGTGTGATTGCGAGAACGGTTGCGAAAAATGCATTTCCCTGGACAATG
The DNA here is from genome assembly GCA_017454485.1 of Clostridia bacterium. Lineage (GTDB taxonomy): Bacteria > Bacillota > Clostridia > Oscillospirales > Acutalibacteraceae > UBA6857. The sequence goes on from JAFTCX010000089.1 coordinate 14,502, forward strand.
ACTTCATCGCTCGGACCGATATTCAGCAAATGCAGTGCAACCCATAGCGCATCACTGCCGTTGGCGAGAGAGATGCAGTATTTTGCATCGAGATATGCTGAAAATTCAGATTCAAATGCTGCAACTTCTGAACCAAGGATATAATTCCCCGAACGAAGAACATGCAACGCTTTCGTTTCATATTCTTCTTTATGCTTCTCATAAGCACGATCTAACCTGTTTGCCGGAATTTTCAAACAAGCACCTCTCTTTCTGCAGCCACTGTCTTTTTTATTCTAATCTGCGCACATAATCCGCCAAGGGCGCCAGTGCGTTTTCGTCGAATTTATCCACGCCCTCTTCAATGCGGCGCAGCGTTTCCGCAATTTTCGGATCGCCGCTTTTTTTGATTTCGGCGCGCAGGGCTTTGCGCACCACGCCCATGGCGAGCTTGAGCATACCTGTCACGTTTTCCATGTGAAAATCGCCGGGGAGGAAGAAAAACGGAATTTCGCCAAGCGCCGCTTTTTCGCGCGTTTTGGCCTGATCCGCTTCGCTGTCCATCATGCCGACGCCGGCGACCGCGCAAAGGTCGAACGCTGTTTTTGCTTCGGCGAGACCCTGAATCTCGTTGCCCATGATCCAGCCGAGATAGACGGTGTCACCGGTCACGCTGTCTTTGGCTTTGGAAAGCTCCACCGCGTCGCAGGAAAGCTCCTTTGCAAGCAGCTCGGCATAGCGCCTGGTCGTGCCGGCGTTGGAGCGGTAAACGATTGTCATGCGTCTGCTCCTTCCTCGGTTTCCGAGCGCGCCGCGTTCCCCTGCAAAGGCAGGCGGCGGTTCGTTTTGACAGTGTAAAGCACGGTGATCGCCAGGGTGAGCACAAACAGCGCGATTCCGCCGAGGGGGTTCCACGGCTTTACGGCAAAGGTGCCGCTGGCTGCAACCGTCGGTGTGACAGCTTTGCTGAGCGCAAACGGAACGGCGGCGGTCAGTGCGCCAAGCACTGTCATGACGATCCAGCGCGTTTTTCCGGCGGCAAAAAACCATGTGCCGCGCCGTGTGACCTGTCGCAGAAAAGAGAACAGCACAATCGCATACACGAGCAGCAGCAGCGCATCCGCGAGCAGCGGCAGCGCACCGAAAAAGATCAGCTTTGCGGAAATAATGCCGGCGCCGTGTGTGGTGGGGCGCAGCAGCAGATCGAGAAAGCCGCCGGGGTCAAGCTGAACATTGCCGTCGAGAAAAAGCATCGGCAGCAGGGTGAACAGCAGTAAAAATGAAACAACGGCCATGGCGATGAGCAGCAGGAGCGAGAGCACCTTCAGTACACGCGCGGCGACGTCTTTTTTTTCTTTTTTTGCCAAGAGCGCACCTTCTTTCTTTTTTTCGCCTTATTATAGCATTTACCCGCGCCGCGGTCAAGAAGTTTTTGCACTGTCCTTGACAAAGAATGAGCCTGTCGGTATAATTTAGACAATGAAAAAAGGAGGCGTTTTTCATGGATAAAGTGAAACAGTGGCTCAAAACTCCCTGGGTCGGCTACGCCGCCGCCGCGTGTGTTGCAGTGGTGCTTTATGAAGTTTTGGAGCATTTTGATCAGGTCAAGGCAGCGTTCGGCAACGCATGGACCTTCCTTTCGCCGGTTGTAACCGGTTTGGTGGTCGCGTATCTGTTTGATCCCGTGGCACGGTTTTTTGAAAACAAAGTTTTGAAAAAGCTGAAAAAAGAGAGTGCCCGGCATCTTTGGGGCGTGGTTTTGACCGTCGTCTGCCTTGTGCTCATCCTTGTGCTGCTGCTTGTGGCGCTCATTCCGTCGCTGGCAAAGAGTGTGTCGACGCTGGTTTCCAACTGGAACAACTATACGGAAAAGCTGTCCTCGCTGCTGGAAAAGGCGGCCGCATTTGCGAGCGCACACAACATCAACATCGATTTAAGCAGCATCCGGAGCTTTATGGAGAACTCCATGAGCAAGCTGCTCGTTGTTGTCAAGGACAACGCCAAAGGCATTTTGAACACAATCGGCAACATCGGCTCCGGCATTTCCAACTTTGCAGTCGGCGTATTGTTCGGCTTTTGCTTCCTTGCGGCAAAGAAAACGCTGCTGGGAGCGCTGGCAAAGGTGCGCGGCGCGCTGTTCAAAAAAGAGCGGATTGAACGCTCGGACACCCTGTTTGCAAGCTGCCACCGCGTATTTATCCGTTATATCGGCTGCACTATGCTTGACGCGCTGATTGTCGGCGTTGCGGCGCTGATCTTCCTGCTTGCCGCGCAGATGCCGTATGCACCGCTGATTGCGGTTGTGGTTGCGCTGACCAACATCATTCCCACCTTCGGCCCGATGATCGGCGCCGCCATCGGCATCTTCTTCCTCGTGCTGGAAAGTCCGTTCAAGGCGCTGCTGTTTTTCGTCTTCATCTGCATTTTGCAGGGGCTGGACGGCATGGTCATCAAACCGCGTCTGTTCAGCGGTTCGCTCGGCATTCCGGCGGTCTGGACCATGGTGCTCATCATCCTCGGCGGCAAGGTTGCCGGTATGCTCGGCATTCTGCTCGCCATCCCCGTGGGCGCGATTCTGGCCATCATCTATAACGAGACCATTGAGCCGCGGCTTGAAAAGCGCACGGCAAAAATCAATCAGACACCCCTTGCAGAAGAACCCGGAGGAAAAGACACATGACACGCAAAGAAAAACTTTTAAAAGCACTTGATTTCAGCGGCAAGTCGCTGACAGCGCCCATGCGGCTGGTCGGCACCCGCTATTACACCGGCACATCGTTTTTCGCGTCCGCGCAGGGCATCACCAACGACGGCACCTATTACTACTGCACAGGCACGATCGTGCCGCTGAAATTCAACGGGCTTTCCAAAATCGATATGCAGACCGGCGAAGTGGTGATGAAAAAAGAAAACTATCTGCCGCCGGAGCTGGCGCGGCAGGGATTTCATCATTACGGCGGCTGCACCTACTTTGAAAACAAGCTCTACGTCGCCATTGAGGACAAGGACAGCGCGCACCCGTGCATCGGCGTGTTCAGCGCCGAAACGCTGGAATTTACCGGACAGTATCAGATCCTTGGGCCGGAGATTCAGCCGAACGGCAACCTGCCCTGGTGTGCGGCGGACAAGGAAAACCGGCTGCTGTATACCGGCTATTTCAACCACTGCGATCACATCAACGTCTTTCACATCGACACGCTCGAATTCATCCGCCATATCCCCATCAGCCGCGTTGTGGAACACACGCAGGGCGCAGAGATGTGGAACGGGCTGATCTACATTTCCTGCCATGACACATGGCCGAAAAAGCACATCTTTTCCATTGATCCGGCCACGGGCGAGACGGAGCTCATCATGGAGCGCGACGCGGGTAAAAACCTTGTGGAATCCGAGGGCATCACGATCTGTCCGCAATCGGACGGCTCGTTCTTCCACCAGCTCGATGTGATCTATCCCTTCACGCTGGCTATCCGCCGCTATACGGCGCCGCCGGGCGTTGAGGTGTAACAACAAAGAGCAAAGCGCGCACAGCGAAAGAGTTGTGCGCGCTTTTTTGCCGCTGCGGTTTGTGCATGATTTCATCTGATATGCGCAAACCGCAGCGGCCCCTTTTCCGCGCAGCCGCAGGCGGCGCGGAAACCGGCGGGCGGGACAAACCGTGCGCAGCACGGTTTCCGCAGGCCGCGCAGCGCCCTGCGGCGCGGCAAAGCCGCGGGTCCCGCCCGCCGGTGTTTCACGGCGCGATCTCGCGCCGTGAAAATGACAGACTACCGTGATCACGGTAGTCTGTCGCTTTTATTGGACGGAATAATTATTTCAGCAGTGATTGCGCTTTGAAGAATTTGACCGCGCCGATCACGTTGAAGATCACGGCAACGAGCAAAATGATCGCCGTAAAGATCGCGTAAGACTCCACGGAGCAAGCGGGGTTGCTCTGACAGTATTCTGCAAGGATATTGGAATTGTTCACATTGCTGGCGGCGGTGAAGCCGAGCACGGCGAACACGGCGGCGCCCAGACCGAGCACAGCGGAGGGCAGATGCAGCACCTGCGCCTTTTTGGAAAGCATGACGCCGTTCAGAATCAGCGCCGCAAGCAAAAGCGCATAGGCGAGCAGACCGTACAGCGCAAGCGGTTTGCAGGCGTCCGGCGCAAAGTAGTTGAAGGTGTCCATATTGCCGAAGACGCCGCCGGGCGTGGTGAGCTTTCCGGTCAGGCCGCAGAAGAATGCGTTCCAGCCGCTGACCTTGATTTCGATGCCGGGAATATCCGTGTTATAGATGCACAGCCAGGGCAGCAGCGCCACAACGCAAAGGATGATGTAAACGATGAACGAAATGCGCGGAAACGGCGTCAGTTTTGTCATTGCCGCTGCGTGCGAGCGCAGCTTTTTGCTTTGGCCGGGCGCAGTGCCGGCAGATTGATTTTTTGCCATAAGAAAGCCTCCTATTTGATCACATAATATTGTAAGCCGCTTGCGTCTTCGATCAGATCGCAGGATGCAACTTCAAACGAAAGGAAGGAGATCACTTCGTTGCGGTCCGGATCGATTGTGCCGTCGTCACGGTACGCGTGGATGGTGATTTCGGTTTTTTCGGCGCTCTTGAGCTTGCCGGTCAGGTGGACCCAGGTTTTATCGCCGTTGTCGGCGCTCTGGTTGCGCGGCTCAGGAAGCGGTTCGGCGGATTCCAGCACAAAGCCGATGATTGTATCTCTGCCGCAGGTGCAGCCGTATTCCGCTGAGGATTTGCGCACGCCGCAGATGTAAGTTTGATCGTTCACATCGGTGAGCGCGTAAGTGAAGCAGTCAAACTCCAGTGTGCTGTCGAGGTACTGCTCCGGGTAATATTGCATATTGGTCATCAAAAGGAAAAACGTATCCTCCGTGAGTACATAATCCTTAGCTTTCCCTTTGCCGCAGCCGAAACAAGAAAAACACAGCAGAACCGCGAGCAGCAGTGACAAATTTTTTTTCACAGACATCCCTCCGTTCAGGTCAGATACTGTCTTATTATAACGATTTTTTTTCGCAAAATCAACCTTTGCGTTCAAAGTTTTTTCATTCTGCGCGTTCCGCACGCATACCTGCGCCGGATTCGGCAACACTAAAGGTACACATGTTTGAATGAAACGGAGGAATTTCCATGAAAAAACTGCTTGCTTTGTGCCTGTGTCTGCTGCTGGTGTGCGGCGTTTTTGCCGCCTGCAACGATAATGTGCACAAAGAACTAACCGAAGACACAACCGATTCCACCGCCGCACCCGCAAAAACGGCAACGCTCACCGCTCTGCTTTCCACACCGTCGCAGGCGGCGCTCTGGGATGAAATTGCGCAGAGCTACCGGGAAAAGACCGGCGTGACGGTGCGGGTGACCACGGTCAGCGCCGACACCTATCCTGCAGCGCTGGCCAAGCAACTGCAAGGCGACAGCGCGCCCGCAATCTTTGAATGGACGGCGGATGTTGAGGACGACAGCCTGCGCGATCTTATGACTGACCTGAAGGGCACATCCTTTGCCTCGTTTTTGTCCGATCCTTCGCTGGCACTGCGCAGCGGCGACAAGGTGCAGGCGGTGCCGATCGACGTTTCCGTGTTCGGATTGCTTTACAACGGCGCGCTGTGCGAGCGCTATTTTGCGCTGAAAGACAAGGGCACGTCCTACAGCTCCATGGCGGAGATCAACAGCTTTGAAAAGCTGTCCGCGCTCGCAGAGGATATGCAAAAGCACAAAAAGGACCTCGGCATCGACGGCGCGTTTGCCGCCCCGGCTTATAGCGGCAAAGACGGTGTGCCTTGGCAGACAGAGCTTGCCAACGTCGCTGTTTATCGGGAAGCGCGCGGCAAGGACGGGGCGCTGGACGATTTGAAAGCGTTTTTGAAAGACACGTTCGATTTCACCTACAGTGACAATGTGCAAAAAGTGCTGGATCTCACCGGCAAGAACGCCGATGTGGACGCCAAAACGCTGAAAACGCGCACTTTGGCTGACGCGCGAGCCGCCTTCCGGCAAGGAAAAACCGTCTTTTTGCTGGACGGTACCGACGCGAATGAAGTCCTGTTTTCCGAAGGCAGCACGCTCAAGGCGCAGCAGGTCGGCCTGCTGCCGCTGTATCTCGGCACAGACGGCGAAGAGACGCAGGGGCTTTCCGTGCGTGTGAACCGTGCGCTTGCCGTCAACGACAAGGCGGATGCCGATACCAGACAGGCCGCCGTGGACTTTTTGGAATGGCTGTTTTCATCGGAAGAGGGCAAACGTCTGGTCTCTGAACGCCTGCGCTTGCGTGCGCCGTTTTCCTCCTTCGCGGCCGAGGAGCGCTTGAACGAGCCGCTTTCCCGCACGGCGCTGGAAACGATTGGCAAAAACGACCGCGAAAGTGTGCCGGAGGTGCTGGATCGGCTGCTGCCGACCGAGGGGCTGGAGCGCGTGTCGGATTATTTACTGTCTTATCTGCGCGGAGAACGCGGCTGGGACGATCTGATGCGCGATGTGCGTGCACGCTGGAAGCAGATGTGGGAGGACGGCACGGATCTGATTGGAAAAGAAGATTGACGAATGACAGGGGAGAAAAGCATCGGCTGCCGCGTGCGGTCGATGCTTTCAAGTTTTTACAGCCGGGAATTTGACAATTTCAACAAAGCGTGCTAAAATAATAAGTTGAAACCATGAAACTCGGAAGGGAGGCGTCCGAATGCGAAAAAGCAAACGAACTCTTGCGCTTTTGATGGTGCTGCTGCTTTTGTGCAGCACACTGCTCGGCTTTTGCGGTGCGTTTTTGCTGATGCGCTATCCGGGACACGCGTGCTGCGGACAGCATTGTCTGTTCTGCGGCGTGCTGAATGCTGTGGATGTGTTGCTGCATCACGGACCATTCGCAGTCATGGCTGCCGTGTTGATTGCCGTGCTTATGGCAGCGGTCATCGGCCGTGCTGCGGCGCGTGTTCGGGTTAGCCGAACCGTTTTGCGCACCCCGATCACGCTGAAAACAAAAATCATCGCCTGAGTTGTCCTTTTTGTCTGAATCTTTGATCTCAACAAAAAAAGGAGTGCTCATTCTATGAAAAAAGTATTATGCCTTGTGCTGTCATTGCTGCTTTGCTTTGGCCTGTTTGCCGCCTGCGGCAGCACGGAAAACGATTCTGAAACTACGTCTGCCGCGCCGAATTCGTCGGACGGTCTGCATGTGGTCTGTTCCATCTTCCCGCAATATGACGTCTGCCGCGCCTTGATGGGCGACAAGGGGACGCTTTCGATTTTGCTCGATTCCAAATCGGACCTGCACAATTACAGCCCGACCACGGCGGACATCCTTGAGATTTCGGACAGCGATCTGTTCATCTACATCGGCGGCGAATCCGACACCTGGGCGGACAATGTACTTTCCACCGCAGCAAACAAAAACCTGCAGACACTCAAACTGCTTGACCTTGTGAACGCAGTGGAAGAAGAACTGCTGCCCGGCATGGAAGCTGAAGAGGAAGAAGAAGGCGAGGAGGAAGGCCCCGAATACGACGAGCATGTGTGGACCTCGCTGAAAAACATGATCGCCATCACCGGCGCAATCCGCGACAAGCTCTGTGAACTCGACAGCGAAAACGCGTCTGTGTATACGGCGAATGCTGAAGCCTATATCGAAAAGCTTACGGCGCTGGAAGCGCGTTATGCCGAAACGATCGGCAGCGCGAAAACAAAGGTGCTGGTGTTTGCCGACCGCTATCCGTTCCGTTATCTTGCGGATGATTATGATCTGACCTGCTACGGCGCGTTTGCCGGCTGTTCGGCGGAGAGCGAAGCGAGCTTTGAGACGATGATGAAGCTGGTGAGCGCCGTGAAGGAGCACGGGCTTCGCTATGTTTTGAAGATCGAGGGCAGCGACGGCAAGATCGCCGAGACCGTGGCAGCAGAAAGCGGCGCCGAGATCCGTACACTGAATTCCTGCCAGTCCGTTTCCGCCGAAGACGTCGAAAACGGTGCAACGTATCTTTCGCTGATGGAAGGGAATTTGGCCGTGCTGCAGGAGGTGCTGAACTGATGGAGCTGCTGAAATTCGAAGATGTTTCTGTCGGCTATGAGGGAAAACCCGTGGCCGAGCATCTGAACTTTACCGTCAGTGAGGGCGATTATTTGTGCATCGTCGGCGAAAACGGCGCCGGCAAAAGCACGCTGATGAAAACGCTGTTGTCGCTGAAAACGCCGCTGAGCGGAAAAATCAGCTTTCAAAACGGCCTTGCTCATAACGAGATCGGTTATTTGCCGCAGCAGACGGACATTCAGCGCGATTTCCCGGCAACGGTGAAGGAGGTCGTGCTCTCCGGCTGTCTCAACCGCAGCGGTCTGCGCCCGTTTTATACAAAGCAGCAAAAGGAAACTGCCGAAAAATGGATGGAAACGCTGGAGATCACGGCGCTGAAAAAGCGCTCCTATCGTGCGCTGTCCGGCGGTCAGCAGCAGCGTGTGCTGCTTGCGCGTGCGCTTTGCGCAACAGAAAAGCTGATCGTGCTCGATGAGCCGGTCGCAGGGCTGGATCCGATCGTCACGGCTGATATGTATCATCTGATCAAAAAGATCAACGACGACGGCATCACGGTCGTTATGGTGTCGCACGATCTTTCCGCGGCGCTGAGCTACGCCACCCACATTTTGCAAATTCAAAACGGAAGCTGCTTCTTCGGCACGGTTTCGAATTACAGAACCTCCGAGATCGGCAAAATTTTCCTTGAGAAAGCGGGTGAGAGCGATGCTTGAACAACTGCTGTCCAATATGCGGCTTGACCTTTCGGTGGACTTTTTTGCGATGCTGCAGCAGTACTTAAAAATGGATTTCACCATCAACGCGCTGATCGTCGGCCCGCTTGTGGCGCTGTGCGCGGCGCTGCTGGGTGTGACGCTGGTGCTCAAACGCTATTCCATGATCGGCGACGGCCTTTCGCATGTGACGTTCGGCACCATGACGGTGGCAACCACGCTTTCGCTTGCGCCGATGTATGTTTCTTTGCCTGTGACAACGCTGGTCGCCATCTGGCTGCTGCGCGGCGGAAAGCAAAAGCTGAAGGGCGATTCCGCAATCGCAATTCTTTCAGTGTCCTTCCTTTCGCTGGGCTATGTCGTCATGAACATCTTTCCGCCAAAAGGCGGCAATGTCAGCGGCGACGTCTGCAGCATCCTGTTCGGTTCCACGTCGATCATCACGCTGTCGCGCGGCGACGTGCATCTTTGCGTGGCGCTTGCGGTCGTTGTGATCCTCGTTTACCTGCTGTTTTATAAAAAGATTTTTGCGGTGACGTTTGACGAGGAATTCGCCCGCGCAACGGGCACGAAGGTCTCCGTTTACAACCTGCTTCTGGCGGTGATCACGGCGGTCGTCATCGTGCTGGCGGTGCGTCTGGTCGGTGCGCTGCTGATTACAGCGCTGGTCGTTTTTCCGGCGCAGTGCGCCATGCGGTTGTTCAAGAGCTTCCGCGCGGTCATCATCGGCGCGGCGGTGATCTCGGTCTGCTGCGCAGTGGTCGGCCTTCTGGTTGCAATCGTCTATTCCACGCCGGTCGGCTGCACGATCGTTGCGGCAGACCTGGTCGCTTTCTTTGTTTGTGTACTCATTGATTTAGTGAAAGGTGGCAGAAAAAAATGAAAAAAGCCCTTGCAATTCTGTTGAGCGTTTTGCTCGCACTTGCGCTTTGCGCCTGCGGCAGCAGCGAAACCAACGATACAACCCCCGCTTCCACCGAGGCGCTTGACACGGTCAACGATACAGCGAACGCCGGCACGACCCTTTCCACACCCGCAAGCACCGCGGCGAACGGCACAACGCTTTCCACCTTGCCCGTGACGCAGGACAAAGCCGCCGAAGCCGCCATTGCCGCGCAGCTTGACCAATACAGCGTGGATATTGACCTCAACGGTCTGAACAATAATATGACCACGGCGCAGATGCAATCCATCATGCAGGATGTTAAGCCCTATCTCGGCAAAACCATCCGCGTGAACGGACTTTATGAAAAAACCCATTACGATCAGACCGGGCTCGATTACAACTGGGTCATCGGCTATGACGACACCGGCTGCTGCGCCGCCTGGAGCATGGAGATAGCGGGCGATTCTGTGCCGACCGATCTTGCGCCGGACACGACGATCTCCCTTGTCGGCACCATCGGCACCTATGAGGAGCTGGGCGAAACCTACACGGTGATCAATGTGGAGCATTTCGCACAGGCATAATTATTGAACATCGCGCTATCCCAAAGGAGGACATCGTATGAAATCGCTGAACACCATTCAGACGATGGCAAAAGTTGCAAAGATCGTCAGCAACGTCATCTTTATCTGTGCAATCGTCGGGCTTTGCCTGTTTGTCGGCGGCGCTGTCGGCTTCGCGGTTGGGTTTGATGGCTTCAAACTCGGCGGCGTGCAGGTGAACGGCCTTGTTTCGGCGCAGGACGGCCTGTCCCGGGGCGCGATGATCGCCGGGCTTGTAAAGGGTATTCTGTACTGCATCGGCGCAATCGTGATTGCAAGGTTCAGCCTGCGTTATTTTCAAAACGAGCTGGAGACCGGAACGCCTTTCACAGAGGACGGCGCAAAGGAGCTGCAGCGGCTCGGCATTTTGACCGCCGTGTTTTCGGTTGCCGCGCAGATCGTGCTGGCCATCGTTTACACCGTTTTGGAAAAGCTGTATCCGGGCGAAGCGTTTGCGCAGATCGATCTCGGTGTTGCGCTCACGGTCGGCCTTGCCATGATCGTCATCAGCCAGATCTGTAAATACGGGACGCAGTTGAACGGCACAGCCGAAGACGCCGTATCGGACAACGGCTGATGGAAAGAGGGAAACAGATGCAGGACAGACAAAACGAGCGCTTTGCCGCAGCAAAGGAACGCTGGGGCAGCACGGACGCCTTTCGGGAATTTGAAACGAGAGAAGCCGGACAAAGCTTGCAGCAGACGCAGGCAGCGGGCGACGGTCTGATGCGGCTGCTTTCCGTGTTCGGCACTTTGCAGAACCGGTCGGTCTCCGACCCGGCAGTGCAGCAGCAGGTGAAAGCGCTGCAAAGCTACATCACCGCGCATTTTTACACCTGCACCGATGAAATTCTCGCCGGGCTCGGAACGCTTTACGGAAGTGACGAAGCGTTTTCCGAAAACATTGACCGCAGCGGCGGCGCCGGAACGGCGGCTTTTGCCGCACGCGCCATCGCGCACTACTGCAAAACAAAATAAAAACACACCGCCATGGAGCTGCGTTTCCATGGCGGTGCGCCTTTTGCGGTGAGGTTTATTCGTTGCTGGCGGTAAAATGCAGCGCCTGCGGTTCTCCTGCGCGGATTGAAAAGACCAGCGCACCCGGTTCGGCACGCAGGAAGGTCAGGCCCTTTGCGCCGGTGAAGCCGCCGTTTTCAAAAATCACGCTCCCGTTGCAGCGGACCGTCTGTCCGTCTTTGTAGGGCAGATAAAGCTGCGCGGCGGCGTCCTGCGGCACATGCACGTCGAGCGTCAGCGCCGCGTCGGTTTTTGCTGCGGAAAGGCGGATATAGCCCTTCACGGTGGGCACGGTGCAGTCGATTTGCGCGCAAAGGTCGGTTTGCGGCTGCAAAATCAGGGAATCCCAGCCCGCTGCGGTCGGGCGGATGCCGGCAAAATATTTGCTCATGATGACCAGCGGACCGCCGGACCAGGCGTGATTGCTGGTGCCGCCGCGCTTGAGCCAAAGCTCCCACAGCGTGGAGTAATCCTCTTTGATCATCGCGCCGTAGCGGCGCAGCATCCGTTCCTTGGCCAGCGCCGGACGTCCCATTTGACACAGCGCCTCCAGCACATAGTATTCCATATACGGGCTGGAGTTTTTGGTTTTTGTCAGCACAGAGGCAATCACATCGTACTGCGCGGGCGAAGCAAGCCCGGCAAGCACCGCCAGCGCGTTGGCGCGGTCATCGGGCATGACGGCGCCTTTTCCTTGAAAGCCGTTTTTTGTCCAAAGCGCGGCATAGCCCTCTTTGAGCGTTTCCATGCGTGCGGGAAGATCGCCGCTGTCTTTGTTCAGCACCTGCGCCATGTTGCGGATGCAGGAAAGCGCAAAATAATACCACGCGTTTTCCATGGCGGTCTCGTCGGCGAACAGGCCCCAGTCCATCCAATCCCAGGAGCCGCCGCGGTGTTCTACAAGCCCGTTTTCGCCGAGCGTCCAAAGGTGGACATAGTCCACCGCCGCGTCATAAACACTTTCCAAAAACGCCCGATCCCCCGTGTACAGGTAATACGTCCAAAAGCCGCAGATGCCGGCGAGCTGCTGCACGGGCAGCTCAAAGTAATCGCCGCTGCAGGGGACCACGGTTTGGAGAATTTTGGTTTCGGGGTCAATGTGGCCGAGCATACAGGCCACGCCCTTTTGATAAAGCAGCAGCGCGTTCGCGTCCAGCGCATACATCGACATCGCCATCTCGTTGGTGACGTCGCCCCACCACTGGGCGCGTTCCCGGTCGGGGCAGTCCATAAAGTTGTCGCGCATGGTGACATATAGCGTGCGCAGCGATTTTTGCCAAAGCGTGTCCAGCGCTTCGTTTTCGCAGGAAAAGCTGCCGGAAAAGGCGGTGTCATAGCCGGTCTGACGATATTTGAGTTCCAGCACCGTGACGCCCGCAGGGATCACATAGGAGATGTGTTCGCCGTTGAACCAGCCGAGCGCTTCAAATTCCTGTATGCCGTCTTTGGTGATATAAGCGTCTCTGACCGCGCCGAGGTAAGTGTTTTCCGTGGTGATGGAAATCATTTTTCCGGCCGGCGCGTCAATTTTGAGATAGGGCGTGCACTGCGCGTTGTACGGCAGATCGAGCGTGATCTTTGTGCGCGACCGGAAGGTGCACCCGATATATTCGGCCGCGTTTTCATAGTCGCGCAGACCGAAGTCTTTGAGCAGGGGAATGCCGCGCGGATAAAGCGTTCCCCACGGCGCACAGCCGCCTTTGCCGTTTTCGGTCGCGTATTCCCAGCCGCTGTCGTCAAAATCGGCGGCGCACCAGTCGCCGAAGTCCTTTTGCGCGTTGTAATAGATGTTGGATTCCGGCAGCCTGTAATTTGGCTGCTTTGTGCGCGGATCGTTCTCATAAGCCGGATGGCGGCAAACGCGCCAGGTGCTGTCGGAAACGATCGGGCCCGCCTCAAACAAAAAGCCCGCTTTGCCGCTGTCTGTGGAGGAAAAGCTCGTGTCCTTGCCCCAGTACCAGACGAGGGCGCAAATGACGTTTTTTCCGCGTTTGAGAAACGGAGAGATCACCACGGTGTCGTAATAGCTGCCGTCGTTTGTCGGGCCGCGTTTTGCGCCGCCTTCAAAGACAACGGATTTTCCGTTGACGGTCAGCCAGTATTTTGAATCGGCGGAAATGAAAGCGGAAAGGCTTTCCGGCACAGTTTCCAGCTCCACCGTTTTGCGAAAGCACATCCACACGTTTTCTTCGCTGCCGTCGGACGCATCCCAAAGGAACTGCGCCGTCCAGTCGGTTTTCGGCGCGGTGTCAATGCGCGTATACGGCGCCGGCGTTTCGGGAATTTCATAATTGTTTTGAAAGGATTGTTGTTCCATTTGATTACACCCACAAATTAAAATCATTGTAACAGCCGCAAGCAAGGCGGCTAATATGCGCTTTTTCATAAATCGCCATCCCTTTTCGGCGTCAAAGCGAGGGCGTTGCCCCGAATGGTCAGGACGTTGTCCTTCAGCGCCGCGCAGCCGTTCGTTTTCAGCGCATACCGTGTGCCCTTATAGCGGTAAAAAACCGTGTCGCCGTGCGCTTCGATTTCGGCTTTTTTGTCCATCAGATCATAGGTCATTTCGGAAATCCCGGTCGTTTTCACGCCTTCTTCCGTGAAAACAACGGCTTTGTCGTTCCAGGTGATCTTCACGTCCGTTTCCGAGAGCGCTTCAAAGGAGAATGCACCGCCGTGTTCGTCCAGCGTCAAACCGATGTTTTCGCGCTCCTTTTCCGCCCAGACGACGGTATCGACCAGCGGCAGATTTTCATACAGCGCAAAAAAGGAATCGCACGTTTGCTGCAAATAGTGCTCCGGCACATTTTCATCAAAGAGATAAAACGCCCGCAGAAACACGCGCTCTTTGTCGCGGAACAGATTGGCGACATAGTTTTTGCACTGGTAATAGACGGACTGCAGATCCTCGGTGTCCCAGTTCTTCAGTCCGGCGGTGACGGTCGGCGGCGTTGCAGAGAATCGCTGCCGAAAGCGCAAGGCGGTTTCGCTCATTTTTTCAAAACACACGTCGCCTCGCTTTTGCAGCGCTTCGATCTGCCGGCGCAAAGGCGAAAGGATGTCGCTGCTGCCGAAGCTGTTTTCCTGCCCGAGCTGCGCATAGCCGAAGTTCAGCACCTCGTCTCCGAAAAAGTAATCCAGCATCGCGTTTTCAAGTGTGGCGCTTTCCCCGGCAAACCAGACCGGCTCCAGCGTCCAGAAGATCACGTTTTTGTCTGCGGTTTCCTTTGCAATGAACTTTTTGCCGTCGTAGTTGTGGATGGGGCTCGGCCCGAGCAGACGGAACACCGGCACATCCAGCGTTTGCGCTTTGGTCTGCGCCGGGGTGAAGATGTTGTTTCTTGAAGGGTAGTAGGCGCCGTTGAAATAGCCGCCGACAAGGGAATAGGCGTCAGTGTTCGTCTGATCGCGGCAGATGCAAAGGCATTTGACGCCGTAGTGCTCCGCCAAGCGGCAGGCCGTGTGCGTGTCGATCAGCCACGAGCCGACAATGTCGGGGTATTTGCCGAAAACCTCCTTGTATTTTTCCATCGCTTTGTCAATGAGCACGTCGCGCTGCTGCGGCAGATATGCCATGGAAAAGCCCGGCTTGATGTGCCAGTCCCATTTCCAGCCCTGTTCGCTTTCATACGGCATTCCGCAGGCTGTGGTGAGCGGCTCCACGATCTCATACCAAAGGCCGGTCTCTGTGTTTTCGTCGGTCTGCATTTTGAAAAGCGAGGTGAACCGCTCGTCGCACAGCGCGTCATATTGCAGCAAAAACGTGTGCGGCACCTGCATTTTTTGCAGCAGCTCCAACTGGGCTTTTGTTGTTTGAAAAAGAATTTGATCTACTTCGTCGTCACGCGGTTCGCACTGGCGGACAATATTCATGACGTTGACGGATTTCATTGGCTCGGAATACATGGGGGCTCTCCTTTGCAAAAGACGTTTTGTTTTTATCAATGTACCATATTTTTCCGATCTTTGCAATATAAGGGAGAAATTTATTCATCCTCTTGCTGTCTGTTCGTTTTTCTGTATTGAATCTCCTGCGCGCTTGTGCTAAAATAGGAAAAACGGTATGGAACGGCTGAACCGCTGTTGAAGAAAGGAGCATTGTTATGCCGAATTTAAGCGAACGGGTGGGAACCTTCACCGATTCCGTGATCCGCAGGATGACCCGCATCAGCAACGCCTGCGGCGCGATCAATCTTTCGCAGGGCTTTCCCGATTTTGATCCGCCAAAGCCGCTGCTGGACGCGCTTGCCAAAGCGGCCTATGCCGGGCCGCACCAGTATTCCATCACCTTCGGCGCGCAAAATTTCCGCGCGGCGCTTGCGCAGAAGATTTCCAAAACGCTGGACAGAGCCATTGACCCGGAAACGGAGCTTTGCGTGACCTGCGGCAGCACCGAAGCGATGATGACCGCCATGATGACGGTCGTCAACCCCGGCGACAAGGTGCTGGTGTTTTCGCCCTTTTATGAAAACTACGGCGCCGACGCCATCCTTTCCGGCGCAGAGCCGATCTATATTCCGCTGGTGCCGCCGACCTATGATTTCGATTTACACCTGATCGAAGCGGGCTTCCGGGAGGGCGCGAAAGCCATCGTGATCTGCAACCCCTCCAACCCCTGCGGCAAGGTGTTCACACGTGCGGAGCTGACCGCGATTGCCGCGCTGGCGATCCAATATGACGCGTTTGTCATCACCGACGAGGTGTATGAGCACATGGTCTACGCGCCGCATACGCATACGGCAATGGCGTCGCTGCCCGGAATGTTTGAGCGCACGCTCACCTGCAATTCGCTTTCCAAAACGTATTCGGTCACCGGCTGGCGGCTGGGCTATGTCTGCGGTCCCGCATGGGTGATCGACGGGGCGCGCAAGGTGCATGATTTTTTGACCGTCGGCGCCGCTGCGCCGCTGCAGGAGGCCGCCGTTGCGGGGTTGACGCTGCCGGAAAGCTACTATGACGAGCTGCGGCAGCTCTACACGCAAAAACGCAATCTTTTCTGCGAAGGCCTTGACCGCATCGGCCTTGTGCACAACGTTCCGCAGGGCACCTATTTTGTGATGATCGATATTCAGCCGTTTCTCGATCTGCCGCAGTTTCAGGGCTATAGCGATCTGCAGTTTTGCGAATGGATGATCAAAAACATCGGCGTTGCCGCCGTGCCCGGTTCCAGCTTTTTCCGCGAACCGGTCAATCATCTGATCCGTCTGCACTTTGCGCGTCAGCAAGGCACACTGGAAGAAGCGCTGCGGCGGTTGGAAAAAATGGCGGCGCTGCTTGCGTAAAAAAGAATGCGCACGGTTGACTTCCACCGCCGATTGCGCTACAATCATCCGGACAAAACACAACTGACAAAGGAGCACAGATATGGAACTGATTCAAAGCTTTACCGTTGACCATACCCGCATCGTTCCCGGCATCTTCACAAGCCGGGTGGACCGCCTCGGCGAAGAAGCGGTTACAACCTACGACATCCGTCTGAAACGCCCGAACAGAGAGCCGGTGCTCGACGTTGCGGCCATGCATTCGCTGGAGCACATCATCGCCACCTTCCTGCGCAACGATCCCGACTGGAAAAACGAGGTCATCTACTGGGGGCCGATGGGCTGTTTGACGGGCTTTTACCTCATCCTCAAGGGCGAGCGCGCACCGCAGGCGATTTATGAACTGCTGCTGCGCAGCTTCAAGGCTGTGGAAAAAGCGGCTGAGGTGCCCGGCGCAACGGCGGTCAACTGCGGCTATTACCGGATGCACAATCTGGATATGGCAAAATGGTATGCGCGGGAATTCGTCGCTTATCTGGAGGAAAACGCCGAAAACAGCGGGATCTTCACTTATCCGCAAACCGAACGTCTTGTAACGGACGAGGGGCAGCATTTCTTTGATTCCTGACGCACACAGGCTCTTGGTACCCACTGATTCACTTGGATATGCAAACCTTGGCGGTAAATCTTCACGCACCGAGTGAATCAGCGGGCACCTATAAATCAAAAAAAGATTAGCAATTGCTAACGTTTTCTTGCTTTTTCACGGATTTGTGGTATAATAGAAGCGTTCAGAGCTCTGAGCAAATCTAACAGACAGGAGTTTTATCCATGAAGAATTACTTTGATCTCAAAGGCCGGGTCGCCATTGTGACCGGTTGTTCCACAGGTCTCGGCGTGCAGATGGCAAAGGCGCTTGCCAATCAGGGCGCTGCCATCGTTGCCGTTGCGCGCCGCCAGAATATGATTGACGACGTGGCTGCCGCCATTCATGCGGAATACGGCGTGGACACGCTCGCCGTGCGCTGTGACATCACCAGCACCGAGCAGGTGGAAGCCATGGTGGATGCCGTGCTTGCAAAGTTCGGCCGCATCGACATCCTTGTCAACAACGCCGGCACCGGTGCCGTTGCCCCGGCAGAGGACATCACCGATGAGCAGTTCGGCAACGAGATGAACATCGACCTGTTCGGTTCCTTCCGTGTGGCGCGTGCCGTTGCAAAAAAAGCCATGATCCCGGCAAAGTACGGCCGTGTGATCAACATCGCCTCCATGTACGGCCTTGTGGGCAACAAGATCGCCGGTTCGGCGCCGTATCATGCGGCGAAGGGCGGCGTGGTCAATCTGACCAGAGCGCTTGCCGCGGAATGGGGCAAATATAACATCACCGTCAATGCGATCTGCCCGGGCTATTTCTATACCGACCTGACCCGCGACACGCTCAACAGCGATTTCTTCCAGCAGAACGCCAGAACCATGATTCCCGAAGAACGCTACGGCGAAGAGGGCGAGCTTGATTCTGCGGCGCTGTTCTTTGCGTCGCCGGCTTCGTCCTATGTCACGGGCGTCAACCTGCCTGTGGACGGCGGCTATACCTGCATGTGATCCGTTTTTGAAGGCCGAACGCATCTGCAGGGGACTGCAGCATCCGTCAAAACAAAACCTGAATATGAAGCGCCCGGCTGCAGGAACGCTCCTGTATGGGCGCTTTTCTTCTTTTTTCGGATTCGAGGTGTTGGTGTACGTTGCTGTGTCGTTTTTGCGAATTTTTGCACTCGCTTGCAAAAAAAATTTTTATAAAACCGCTTTTCTTTCCGTAAAAAATATGCTACACTGAAAGCGCTGAATTGCCTCAGCACCGATCCATCCGAGCCTGCAAAGCTAAGCGCAATGCGTATGCGCTGCAGGCCGCAGCCGAAAATTCACAGAGCAGGTTTTCCCGCTCTCCGGCTGAAGGGTCTGTTCGGAAACGAACCGGCCTTCCGTGTTTGAAAAGGAGTTTTGGATCATGAAAAAACTTTTGGCAATCCTTCTGGCAGCACTGCTCGTCCTCTCCCTTGCGGCGTGCGGCGGCAACAATGCGCCCGACCCGTCGGCCGCACCTTCTCAAAGCGACGCGGCAAGCGAGGTCACAAACCCGACCATCCGTCTGTCCACCACAACCAGCGTCAACGATTCCGGCCTGCTGCCGTATCTGCTGCCGGTGTTTGAAAGCGAGACCGGCTACAAGGTGGAGGTGCAGTCCGCAGGCACCGGCGCGGCGATTCAAAAGGCCATTGACGGCAACGCCGATCTGATCCTTGTGCACGCCAAGGCGTCCGAAGAGGAGTTCATCAACGGCGGCTACGGCGTGGAGCGCCTGCCCTTCATGTATAACTTCTTCGTCATCGTCGGCCCGAAGGACGATCCGGCAGGCATCGCCGACTGTGAAGACGCGGCCGCTGCCTTTGCGAAAATTCGCGAGAGCGAAAGCAAGTTCATTTCTCGCGGCGACGAGAGCGGCACCCACAAGGCCGAGCTGAAGATCTGGGGCGAAGCAGCACCCGACGCGGCGAACGACAGTTGGTATATCAGCGCTGGCCAGGGCATGGGCGCCTGCCTGACGATGGCAAGTGAGCAGCAGGCCTACTGCCTGACCGATAAGGCGACCTTCCTTTCCATGGAAAAGGATCTGAACCTCGGTCTGCTGCTGGAAAAGGGCGACGATATGAAGAACACCTATTCGTTGATCGCGGTCAATCCCGAAAAGATCGACGGGCTGAATGTGGAAGGCGCAAAGGCGCTGATCGACTGGATGCTTTCCGATGAAGCGAGCGAAATGATCGCAAAATACGGGCAGGAACAGTACGGCGTTTCGCTGTTTTCTTTGCTTGAGAAATAAGCGGGATGGACGCGTTCCGGCAGGCGATGCACCTGCTTTTTACGCTGGACGATGAACTGCTGCAAATTCTCGGTGTGACGATGCGGATGTCCTTTTTCAGCACAACGATCTCGTGTCTGATCGGGCTTCCGCTCGGCACACTGCTCGGAACCCACAGCTTTCGCGGAAAAGCGTTTTTGAAAAAACTGCTGCATACGCTCATGGGCTTGCCGCCGGTGGTGGCAGGCCTGCTTGTATATACACTGTTTACCCATTACGGGCCGTTCGGTTCGCTGCATCTGCTGTTTACGGTGCGCGTGATGGTGATTGCGCAGTGTCTGCTGATCACTCCGGTGGTTACCGGCCTTTGCGCGTCCTATATGGAGCAGTCCGCCGCCGGCATATTGGAAACCGCGCGGGGCATGGGGCTGCCGGCCGGACGAGTGCTGCTGCTTTGCCTGTCGGAAAGCCGCACCTCTCTGCTTTCCGTGGTGCTGAGCGCCTTCGGACGTTCCATTGCGGAGGTCGGCGCGGTGAGCATCGTCGGCGGCAACATCCAATGGAAAACGCGCGTGATGACCACGGCGATCATGCTGGAGACCAACAAAGGCAATTTCAGCTTTGCGCTGGCGCTCGGCTGCATTCTGCTGCTGATCGCGTTTGCTGTCAACATCGCCGCGTCGTGGATTGTGAAGGAGGTGCGCTATGATTGAATTGACGAACCTCAAAAAACAATACGGCGCGCGCACGGTGCTGGATGTGCCGTCTCTTTCCGTGAAAGCAGGCGCGTGTGTGGCGCTTATCGGTGCAAACGGCAGCGGAAAAACCACGCTTTTGCGCATCCTCGCCGGACAACTGAAGCCGACGGACGGCACCTTTTCCGCACCGCAGCCGGTGCTGTATCTGCCGCAGCGCAGCTATGCGTTTCGCGGCACCGTGCTGCAAAATGTTTTGATCGGCACAAAGAACAAAAGGGAAGAAGCGCTTTCTCTGCTGGAACGCATGGAGCTGACGCCGCTGCTGCAAAAGAGTGCGCGCTCACTTTCCGGCGGAGAGCTGCAGCGGCTGGCGTTTTGCCGCCTGATGCTGCGCGAGAGTGCGCTGCTGCTGTTGGATGAGCCGACAAGTGCATGTGACGCGCACGCGGCAGAGCTGCTGCTGCGGGAGTTGCAGCGCTTCCGTGCGGCGCAGAACTGCTCCGTTTTGCTGAGTACCCACAGCAGCGCCGTTGCCGCGCAGGTTGCCGACCGGTGTGTGCAGCTGGAAAACGGCAGGATCTCGGCAGACGGAACACCGCAGCAGTTTTGTACCCGTTGATTCACTTGCATAGAATCAAAAAGGAGGCAAATGCGCAAAAAAAGATTCGCTTGCTTTTATTCTTGTTTCGATGTATAGTTATCCTGTCAGAAAAAACAAACAGAAAGAAGCAAACGAAATCATAAGAAGCCCAAGCTTCGTTAGGAGCAATCAAACATGAAAATCATTCTTTCCAGAAAAGGCTTTGATTCAGCAAACGGCGGTATACCCAGTCCGATCATGCCCAACGGAACCCTTTTGTCAATGCCAATTCCATCCGATGACAATGTGTGCTATGACGACTTGCTTTATGATGAAATGACTTATTCTGAAATATTAGGCCAGCTTGCTCCTCGCAAAAGGTTCAGTCAATGTCATGTTGACCCTGATATAAGAGAAAACTGTAGAAAAGAAAGAATACAACAATGGATCCCAGCTTTTGGACAAATAGGATCTGCACAAGGTGTTTTGAATTATGCAAATGTCGAAATCGGTGATATTTTTCTTTTCTTCGGCTGGTTTCGAAAAACAGAGTTTTACAACGGACAGTTTCGTTTTATACGCAAAAACAATGGAGACTTTTATGAGCATTCTGATTTGCACATCATATATGGATATATGCAGATAGGTGAAATTATCACTGACAAAGATCAAATTGCAAAATTTACATGGCATCCGCATTCTGGAAATACCCGTTTAGAAAACAAATCAAATACTTTGTACCTGCCCTCGGAAACATTGTCCATTATCCCAGGCTTTCCCGGTTATGGTACTCTTAATTATCGCACAGATCGTGTGTTAACTATGAAGGGACAGAATCGTGCAACATGGAACACGTTGCCCTTTCTTTTGCCTGAACATATTTATGGGGAAAGGAAAAATGCTGCCAAGGGAAAAGGGCTATATTACAATGGAATTTGGCAAGAATTGGTGATCTACGAATCAGAAGGACTTTTAGACTGGGTCAAAAGCATTATTGAGTAATCCAATAGCCAATCTGTAAAGAAGGTACATTAAGATGATTGATGAAAAAACGATCTTCTCTATGGCACAGGCAAACCAAGATTTTTCGCAGATTGCTCACGCAGCAGATCAGACCGGCAAATCTATCATTGTTGAAAATGATCAGCCGAAGTATTTGGTTCTAAGTGCAGAATCCTACAGCTGCGTTCTTGAGTTGACTGAAGATGAAATCATCGATATTGTGGCAAAACGAGTTTTATATCGATATCTACCGGCATTCAAGGCGTTGGCAAACCAAGAATAATGTTTAAGTAAAGGAATAATAAAATGGATCTGAAAAGCATTTATGAGAAGAGTTACAACTTTCTCGTTAGCGAGTCAAAAGACTTCGTGTCAAAAGAGCAAATTGATGTGTTCATTTCAACGCCGGATAGTTCAGAGTGTCGCGACCTTCATTCGGCATATATCCTTCTGCTTGGCATTCTTCAAGACTTTAATATGTATCCAAATGTTATTCAATTTGAAAAGCGAAAAGCGCAAATTCTTCGGATTCTGCACGACGGCGATTTGAAGTATATTTCTTCACTTGATGTTGCCGCTCTACTGGCTGAGTTTAAAAACGAGTTTGGCTTTCAAAATGACACATTGTGGCGGAAATACTGTAAGAGCATCATCACAGGTGCACGCTTTATGTCTCTTTTTATAGATGACAATGATTTCAATCGTACATTTGACGCTTTCGATAAAAGCGATATGACCCGCGAAGCTTTTGCTTTGTTCCTTTCAAAGAAGATTTACAATATGGGCTTTGCCGTTGCATGCAACTGGTTGAAAGAGTTAGGTTACTATAAATATGCAAAGCCGGATACGCACATAAAAGATGTGTGTTCGGCTTTGAACCTGATACAAAACAATGATGATATTTCATGCTTTGAGGCAATTATAAAAGTGGCAAATGCTGCCGAGGTTGACGCATATATAGTTGATAAGGTTTGGTGGCTGATTTGTTCGGGAAACTTCTATCGTTACAAAATCGTTTTGCCACATCCGAAACAAAGGAAAGAACGGTTTTTAATGTTATGTTCCAAAGATGCAGCCAAAGAATAACGTGAACTTCCCTCACGCAAAAACTCCGCCGGATTTCTCCGACGGAGCTTTTTTAGATGAACAAATTGATGGTGATGTCCTTCCACTGATTCACCCTTCGCTTCGGGTCGCGGGCGCGAAAATACGCTTCCGCGTCCGATTTTGTGAGGGTAAATCCGGCAAAACGGACATATCGTCGGGTGTCGCTTAACGCGTTGTCCCTCAGTTCTTGATCGCAGCCTGGGCAGCAGCCAGACGGGCGATGGGCACGCGGAACGGGGAGCAGGAGACGTAGTCGAGGCCGATCTCGTGGCAGAATTCCACGCTGGTCGGGTCGCCGCCGTGCTCGCCGCAGATGCCGCAGTGCATCGTCGGGCGGACAGCCTTGCCGAGTTCGACAGCCATCTTCATCAGCTTGCCGACGCCGACCTG
>JAFTCX010000009.1 GCA_017454485.1 Clostridia bacterium
ATAAAGTGAAATCCCTTATGAACACTCGAAATGGTGCGGATGACGGGACTTGAACCCACACAGTATTGCTACCACTAGAACCTGAATCTAGCGCGTCTGCCAATTCCGCCACATCCGCGTGCTTGATTATTCTATCACAAGCGTCCGAAATAGTCAAGTCTTTTTTTGAAATTTCTTTTGTCTTTTTTGAAAAAACTTTTTTATTGCTTTTTGCATTAAAATATAGTATACTAAATTTGATTTTCTTGCAAAGGAGCTGTTACTATGAAAACATCCGGAAAAATCGCTGCCTGTGCGCTCGGCGTGGCCGCAGCCGCAAACGCTGTCCATGCGGCCGCCTTCCGTCCGAAAAAAGAGGCCGTGGCGCCGCTGCCGGCAGAGAACGTGAACGTTGCGCGCTACCGCGCCCACCTTTCGCGCGCCATTCAGATCAAAACGATCTCCAACCGCGATACCGACCGCGTGGACTGGAACGAATTCCAAAAGTTTCAGGACTTCATCGACGAGGCCTTTCCGCTCATTCGGGAAACGCTTGAAAAAACCGTTGTGCCGCCCAGCAACCTTGTGTTTCACTGGAAGGGCACGCGCAGCGACCTTGACCCCATTGCGCTGCTCGGCCATCAGGACGTTGTGCCCGTGACAAGCGGCACGGAGGGCGACTGGGTGCACCCGCCGTTTGAGGGCGTCGATGACGGCGAGTTCATCTGGGGCCGCGGCGCGCTGGATATGAAAAACCACCTGATCGCCGTGCTGGAAGCGACCGAGACGCTGCTGGAGGAGGGCTTCACCCCCGAGCGCGACGTGTATCTGCTGTTCGGCGACAACGAAGAGGTCGTTGCAAACGACAAAAACGGCGCGCGCGACATCATGAACTACCTCAAGGACAAGGGCGTTCATCTGGACTGCGTGCTCGATGAGGGCGGCGCCATGCTGCCGGTCGATGTGCCGCACGTGATCAACAACAAGTACCTCGCCGGCATCGGCATCGGCGAAAAGGGCTACGCGGACATCGAAGTTGCCGTCTGCGCCAAGGGCGGCCACTCCTCGCAGCCGCCGAAGCATTCTGCGATCGGCCGCCTCGCCGACGTGATCAAGGATTTGGAAAACCACCAGTTCAAATCGGAGTTTTCCTTCAATATGAAGCAGCTGCTGGATTCCGTGGCGCGCAACGTGACCTACCCCGTGCGCCTTGTGACCTGCAACGTCAAAGCGCTGCAGCCGCTGCTGCTGCAGGTGTTCAAGCTGATTCCGCCCGCCGCCTGCATGATTCGCACCACCACCGGCGTGACCATGACCCAGGGCAGCCCTGCCGCAAACGTGCTGCCGCAGCGCGCGAGCGTGACGGTCAACTTCCGCGCCATGCCCGGTGTGACGACCGACGACCTTGTTTCCCACATCCGCAAGGTCGTGCGCAACAAGGACATCGAAGTGAACGTCCTCAACAGCAAAGAGGCGTCCAAAATGTCGCCGACCGATTCGCGCGCCTACGGCATCATCGCCGATCTGTGCCGCCGGATGGAGCCGAACTCCATCGTTGTGCCGTATCTCGTCATGGGCGGCACCGACGCGTGCAACTATGAGCCGATCTGCGAAAACATCTATCGCTACGCGCCGTTCAAGGCCGACGCTTCGCTGCTGCTTTGCACCCACGGCACGAACGAGCGCATCCCCATCTCCTGCATGGAAGAGGGGCTGGTGTTCTTCAAGAACTTTATCCGCGAGGCGAGCGGGGAGTGAGATGATAGCTGTTAGCTGCTAGCTGCTAGCTGTTAGTCGGTAGTCGTTAGTCGATAGTCGATAGTGGTGAGCGGACAGTGGACAGGGACAGGAAATCGTAGGGGCGGCCAGGGGCCGCCCGTTTTTTATGCGCAGATGCTTGATTTTTGAGGTGATACTATTCACCAATAAAGGCTGGACTTTTCTAAATTTCTGTGTTATACTATTACGGGTGATGAAAATGAAATATCAAAGTTATCGTATGAATGAAGAACAGAAATTGGAAATCGAGAAAGCACGAAAAGAGAACCGTGACAAGCGAGTAGAGAATCGGTTAAGAGTTCTATCGC
>JAFTCX010000010.1 GCA_017454485.1 Clostridia bacterium
CGCCGGAAAACAACTGGAGGACGGCAGAACCCTTGCGGATTACAATATCCAGAAGGAAAGCACGCTGCACCTTGTGCTTCGCCTGCCGAGCGGCGTTGCAATCAGCGCAGCAAACTTCCCCGACGAGAACTTCCGCGAGGTCTATGTGCGCCCCTTTGACACCAACGGCGACGGAACGCTCAGCGCAAACGAGTGCGCGGCTGTGACCCGGATCGAGATCGAATGGAACAACAAGGTGGATGATTATACGGGTATTGCGTTTTTTGAAAATCTTAGCACATTGATTTGCAAATCAGCGCAAGCGCCGAAGCTTGACTTGAGCAAAAACACGAATCTGACCTACCTGTCCTGTATGAATTGCGGCTTGTCGGAGCTTGACGTCAGAAACAACCCGAAGCTGGAACATCTGGAGCTTAGAAACAACAACCTGACAAAGCTGGACGTGCGCAAAAATCCCGCCTTGTGTCAATTGATTTGCCGCAACAATCCGTTGGAAATGCTTGATATTTCCAACTGTCCGCTGCTGATAGATGCAGTGAAAAACGGGGGAACTCTGTTCTATGATTCTGATGCACACCAATTGCTCTGCTCCTCTTTGGAAGCGGCGATGAGCGATCCGCGTGTGAAGAGCATTCAGTATATGGATGCTTGGAAAGAGCTTTATGTTCCGAAAACCACCCGCCTGATCACGGAAAAGGATGCAGCCTTTCTCGCAGCGAAAGCGGACTTGCAGACCGCCGTGGACGCAGGAAGAGCCTTTTATGACGAAATCAAAGATGATCCCGCACTGGCGCAGATCGCGGACGATCTTGACACCAAGCTGCAGCAGGCCGAGGGCGCTTTGCGCGATTCGTCTCTTTGTACACAAGAGCTTCTTGGCTATGCGGAGATGGTGAACGCTGCGCTGGAAGCGGCAAAAGAGCAGAAGGCTGCTGTTGCTCTTGCCGACGCAAAAGCTCAGCTCACCACAGCGGTAGAAGCTGCAAAGGCGTTTTACGACATTCTCAAGGAAAACGAGAAGTACGCTGACATTGCCGACACGCTGAAAACGGCGTATGAACGCGGCGAAGCTGCGCTTGCAAGCGAAGATCCGACCGAAATTCTTGATTTTGCCGAAAACGTTGCGTTTGCCCTGACCAACGCAAAGGCTGATAAGGAAGCTCTTGACGCTCAGTCTGCCCCGGATACACCGAGCGATGAAAAAGAAGCGAAGACCGGCAATCCCTTCCTTTACAACATCATCAAAGCGATTGTGGATTTCATCGTTTCCCTGTTCACCGAGGTTTTGCCCGTTGCAATGAAGCTGAAATAAAATGCACATTTCGCCGCCGTGGATTTCCACGGCGGCGAAATGTGTTGTAAAGTGTTTTTTGTGTTTCCTTCCGATCAGAAAAGCAAACACGCTGTAACAGTCACTTTTACTGGCAAGTGTTTTACGAAAAGCCGCTTGACAAAAGCGGAAAATATGCCGTCAATGTTTGCGAATTCGAGTGAATCAGTGGGTACCTAAATAGAAATCCGCCGAGGCTTTTTCCACGGCGGATTTTTCTAATGGCTAACAGCTAACAGCTAACAGCTATCAGCTAACAGCTATCAGCTCCCCAACCGCTCTTTCAGTGCTTTGATCTCTTTGCGAACACAGTCCGGCGCGGGGCCGCCCTTGACCGTGCGGCGGTTCACACAGGCGTCAAGGTCGATGGCGTCGAACACGCCCTCGTCAAACAGATCGCACACCTTGCGGTATTCATCCAGCGGCAGCGTCTCCAGTGTCAGGCCGCGGTCGATGCAAAGCGCAACGAGCTCGCCCGTGCATTTATAGGCGTCGCGGAAGGGCAATCCCTTGCCGACCAGATAGTCGGCGCAGTCGGTGGCGTTGATGAAGCCGGCGGCGGCTGCTTTGCGCAAATTTTCGCGCAGCACGGTTGCAGTTTCCAGCATCGGGCTGAACGTGTCAAGACACAGCAGCACCGTGTCCACAGCGTCGAACACCGCCTCCTTGTCCTCCTGCATATCCTTGTTGTAGGCCAGGGGAATGCCTTTCATCACCGTCAGAAGCGTCATCAAATCGCCGAACACACGGCCCGATTTTCCGCGCACCAGCTCGGCAATGTCGGGGTTTTTCTTTTGCGGCATAATGGAGCTGCCGGTGGAAAACGCGTCGTCCAGCTCAACGAATTTGAACTCCCACGAGCACCAGAGAATGACCTCTTCCGCAAAGCGCGACAGGTGCACCATGACGATGGACAGCGCCGAGAGCAGCTCCAGCACATAGTCGCGGTCGCTCACACCGTCTAAGCTGTTGTCGCTCACGCCGGAAAGGCCGAGCAACTCGGCAGCATAGGCGCGGTCCAGCGGATAGGTCGTGCCGGCCAGCGCACCCGAGCCGAGCGGAGAGACGGCCATGCGCTTTTTGCAATCGGCAAGCCGGTCGCGGTCACGCTCCAGCATGGCGGCGTAGGCGAGCAAATGGTGGCCGAAGGTCACGGGCTGCGCGCGCTGCATGTGGGTGTAGCCGGGCATCACATAATCGGCGGTCGCTTCGGCTTTTTCGGCAATCACACGTAAAAAGCGCACAATGGCGGCGTCCACAAGCGCGGTCTGCTCCAGCAGATACAGCCGCAGGTCCAGCGCAACCTGATCGTTGCGGCTGCGCGCGGTGTGCAGGCGTTTTCCGCTGTCACCGATGCGGCGGGTCAGCTCGGCTTCCACAAAGGTGTGGATATCCTCGACGCTCATGTCGATCTCCAGTTTGCCGCTTTCCAGATCCGCGGCGATCTCGCCGAGCGTCGCGGCGATTTTTTCGCTTTCCGCTTTGTCAAGGATGCCCTGCTTTCCGAGCATGGTCACATGCGCAACGGAACCGGCGATGTCCTGTTTTGCCATGCGGCAGTCAAAGGGGATCGACGCGTTGAAATCGTTGGTCTGTTTGTCCAGTGTTTTTTTGAATCGTCCTGTCCAAAGGGGCATGGGAACGACCTCCTTGCTTTAAAGTTTCAGTTGATACCGTTTCATATCGACGTGGGTTTCGTCAAGAAAACGCACGCCCTCTTTTTTGAGCAGCTCCGTTTGGGCGTTCGCCCCGCCAAAGGCAAACGCAGCGGAGACGGCGCCGTCGCGGTGAACAACGCGGTGGCAGGGGATGACGCCCGGTTCCGGGTTTTGATGCAGCGCATAGCCAACAACGCGCGCCCAGCGTGGATTGCCGGCAAGCAAAGCGACCTGCCCATAGGACGCAACGCTGCCCTTCGGGATGGTGCGCACAACTTCATAGATTTTTTCAAACGTTGTCATAAGGTACCCCCTGATTAACTCGAATATGCAAACCTTGGCGGTAAATTTTCCGTCATTTTGCACAGAAATCTCTTGCAAACCGTCAGGTTTGCTGCGTGATTTCTGTTACATCTGACAAAAAATTTCCTCGCCAATCTTCACACACCGAGTTAGTCAGCGGGTACCAAGCTTTCATAATACTGCTTTGCGGCAAGCAGAAAATCGGTCTGCACAATGTCGAAGCCCTTTTCCCGGAACCAGCCCCAGCCGAAATCCGGGTCGCCGCAAACGGCTTTGTCGTCGGTGTGTCCGGCAGAGAGCACAGCTTTATAATTATAAACAATGGCATTGCCCCAAACGGCAAGACCGCGCGCGTGAAAGCTGTTTATGGATGCGTCGCTGACAACGGGCGCGTCCTCATTTTCAAACAACGCTTCCACACCGGCGAGACGGATGCCCTTGCTTTGAATGTACGGCGTGATCTCGTCATTGTCGCGCACCATCACAAACAGCGGCAGCTCCGGCGCGGCGGCAGCGGCCTTGTCGGCGTCGCGCTTTTTCGCGGGGATCTTCACAAGCACCTGTGATTGCAGATTGTGCCGGCGGATGCAATCGGCGATCGGGCCGGGATACATCCAATATTTGTCGATGTTGAGCAGACACCTGTCCTTCAGCAGCTCAAACGCGTCGTCCAGCGTCAAAAGCGGCGTTTCGGTCCGCGTGCGGTCGGTGTTGACAAAGCGCAGGCGCGAGATCGCGCTTTCTTTCATCGTGCAAAGCGGGCGCCGCTGCGCCAGATGCACATGTTCCATGCCCGGATGAAACACCCAAAGCGTACCGTCTTTGGCGCGTGTAACGTCAAGTTCGATGATATCGGCGCCCTGTGCCAGCGCGGCAAGAAAGGCTTTTTCCGAATTGCAGGGGATGTTGCCGCCGCAAACGCCGCGGTGCGCCGCAAGCAGCGGACGGCGCTCTTTGCGTAGCAGGGATGGGGAGGCTGCAGCCATGAAAAAACGCCCCTTTCTTTTTTGAAAATTTTAGCATGCCGGGCGGCGGTTGTCAAGAGCCTTTCAAGCGGAAATGCCGTTCGCAGGGGAACGAAAAAGCGCGTTGCGGCGAAAAAGGCGGCGGGCGGGTCGCCGGCGTGCTTGCACGCCGGCGAAAAGGGGCGCGACGGGGCGCGAATACGAAAAGAACCGTGTGTCTTCGCGCCCCTTTCCCACGCGGCTGCGCCGCGTGGGCCCGCCCGCCGCCTTTGCGCACGGCGCAGCCGTGCGCAGCGCCGGAAAAGAGCAAAAAAACAAACCCGGCAGAAAATGATACGAATTTCATGTTTACATGAGATTTGTATCAACTGTCGGGTTTGCAAGAGAGGCGGAAACTGGCTTTTATTCCAGCGGCAGCGTGACTGTGAATGTGCTGCCGGCGTTTTCTTCGCTTTCGGCGGTGATGCTGCCGCCCAGCAGCCGCAGCACCTGCTGCACCAGCGCGAGCCCGAGCCCGTTGCCCTCGGTGGCGCGGGAACGGTCGGCCTGATAGAACTTGTCGAAAATATGCGGCAGACTCTCTGCCGAAATTCCGCAGCCGGTGTCGGTGACGGTTACAATGACCCGATCCTGTGTGCGGCGTTCGGCAACCGTGATGCTCCCGCCGACGGGCGTAAACTTGACGGCGTTGGAGATCAGGTTGTTCCAGACCATCTCCAGCAGGCTTTCTTCCGAGCGGATGACGCAGCGGTCTTCGACCTCCATGTTGATCTCGATGTTTTTTTCTTCCCATTTGTTTTCAAACATAATCACGCATTCGCAAATTTGGCGGCTGAGATCAAACGGCGCTTTCTGTGCGGAAAGCGCGTGCTGTTCCAGCTTGTTGAGCCGCAAAATGTTGCTGACAAGCTCACTCATGCGCGCAGCGGAATCGGCGATGACGCAGGCGTATTCCTGACAGACGTCGTCTTTCGGTACGCTGCTTTTCAAAAGGGTCGCGTAGTTGTTGAGCAGGGAAAGCGGGGTCTTGAATTCGTGCGAAACATTGGAGATAAAATCCGTTTTCAGCGTCTCAATGCTGGAAAGCTCCTCTGCCATCTGATTGAGGTCGAGCATCATGAAATCGAGGTAGTCCATTTTTTTGCCGCTGTGCGTCGGCGTCAGCCGAACGGAAAAATCGCCGTGCGAAATGCAGTCCATCGCTTCTGAAATTTTCTTTGTCGGCTCGTCATAGGTCTTTTTGAATTTGAAACGCAGAATCAGCGTCAGCAAAAGAGAAACGCCGAACCAGTAGGCGAGGATGATGTGCGTTGCCAGCCAGCCTTCGGTCTGCTCTTTCTTCATGAGCACGATCAGCCCGACATGGATGCCCGTTGTCAGCAGCAAAACACCGAGCACAAGCCAGAAGATGTGAAACGGAAACCGCGACGCGCGCACGTCTTTGCGCTTCGGGATCACGGGAAGGATCATTTCAACACCGCCTTATAGCCGAGACCGCGCACGGTCACGATGGAAAAGCCGTCGCAGTCGGCGAGCTTATTGCGCAGCTTCGTGATATACACGTCAACGGCGCGCAGCCCGGAATCGCTGTCCATGCCCCAAAACTCATCCATGAGCTGGGCGCGCGAAAAGGTTTTGCCGGGGTAGGAGAGAAACTTAAACATCAGCTTGAACTCCCGTTTTGTGAGGTTGACCTCTTCTCCGTTGACTGTGACCGTGACCGCGTCGGCGTCCAGAAGCAGATTTCCAACCTCGATTTTGCGCTGTGCTTCAATGTTGGCGCGCCGCAGCAGCGCACGCACGCGCAGCAGCAGCTCGTCGAGGTTCACGGGCTTGACCATGTAATCGTCCACGCCCAGCCGGAACGCCTTTTGCTTTGCGGAAAGCTCCTCCAGCGCCGAGATAAAGAGGATGGGAATCTTTTCGTTCACGCTGCGCACCGTGTCTGCAAATTCAAAGCCGTCGATGCCGGGCATCATGATATCGGAAATGATGAGATCGTAAAGGCTGCCGTACAGCGCGTCGTAGGCCTCCTGCACATGCAGGCACCCTTTGGTTTCAAAGCCGCTGTCCTTGAGATAGCGGCAAATCAGCTTGTTCAGCCGTGCGTCATCTTCCGCAACGAGGATTTTGATCATGGAAATCCCTCCCTTTTCTTAAATCAAGTATAGCAGAAAAATGTTTCCGTTTTGTTGCTGTTTGCGCTTTTTATTCAAAGAAAGCGCAGAAGTATTTCGTCACTTCTGCGGTAAGCAGAGGCTAACTTTTTCGAAAATGGCATCTTTTTGCAAACTTGGCGCAGAAAAACTATAGACAATTCCACTCGCTTTGTGTTATTATATATTGACTAATCCGAAGTTTGCATCCGCTTCTTTTCGGATTGGCGAAGCTGCCGGCTCTTTCGGCGGCAACGGAGTTCGTAACGAAACAAAGGAGGATATATCTATGCTTAAGAAAATCAGCAAAATCCCTTTTTCCGACACGCCTGAGCAGGCGGCGAAGCTGGACGCGGTCATCGCGGAATGCGCCGGCGACAAAAGCAAACTGATGCACGTCATGCAGGTTGCCCAGGACATCTACGGCTACCTTCCGTTCGAGATTCAGAAAAAAATCGCCGACGGCATGGGTGTGGATTTGGAAAAGGTTTACGGTGTTGCAACCTTCTATGCGCAGTTCGCGCTTTCGCCGAAGGGCAAGTATGCCATTTCGGTGTGCCTCGGCACAGCGTGCTACGTCAAGGGTTCGCAGGACGTTCTTGATGAACTGAGCGCCCAGCTCGGCATCGAAGCGGAGGAGTGCACCGAAGACGGCAACTTCTCGCTGAGCGCCTGCCGCTGCATCGGCGCGTGCGGCCTTGCGCCGGTCATGACCGTCAATGACGACGTATACGGCAAGATCACCGCGAAGGACGTCAAGGGCATCCTTGCGAAATATGCCTGATGCGTGAGCTTTCCCTCAATGTGCTGGACATCGCGCAAAACTCTGTTTCTGCCGCTGCCACGCTGATCGAACTTGTCGTTTGCGAAAACCGCCAAACGCATGATCTCATGCTCGGCATCTATGACAACGGCAAGGGCATGACACAAGAGCAGCTTGACGCTGTGCGCGACCCGTTTTTCACCACTCGCACGACCCGCAAGGTCGGCATGGGTGTGCCGCTGTTTAAAATGGCGGCGGAAATGACCGGCGGTTCGCTTACGATCGAAAGCGAAGTCGGCGTCGGCACAAAGGTGCGCGCGTTTTTCAAAACCGACCACGTTGATTTCACCCCGCTGGGCGATATGACGGATACGGTCGTGATGCTCATCACGATGAATCTGCACATCGATTTTGTCTATCGCTATCAGGTGGATGAGGAAGTGTTCGTGCTTGACACGCGCCGGCTTAAGGAAATCCTCGGCGATGTTCCGCTGAACGATCCGGGCATTGCGCACTGGATCAAAGATTATATCAATGAAAACACTGCAAAACTTACGGAGGTGCAAGAATAAATGAAAAGCTTGGAAGAATTGATGGCGCTCAGAGACGCGGCAAAGGCAAAAATGACAGCGCGCGACGATTCCACCGCGGTGACGCGCGTGGTCGTCGGTATGGCAACGTGCGGCATCGCCGCCGGCGCCCGCCCGGTCATGAACAAGTTTTCCGAAGAGATCGAAAAGCGCGGACTGACGAATGTTACGGTTGCGCAGACCGGCTGCATCGGCATGTGCCAGTATGAGCCGATCGTGGAAGTGACGGAGCCGGGCAAGGAAAAGGTCACCTATGTGCTGATGAACCCGGAAAAGGCTGTCAAAGTTGTGGTCGATCATCTTGTCAACGGCAACCCCGTCACGGAATACACCGTAGGCGCGATCAAAAAATAAGGAGGAAACGGAATGTATCGTTCTCATGTGCTCGTTTGCGGCGGTACCGGTTGTACCTCCTCAAATTCGCCGAAAATCATTGAAAACTTTGAAAAAGAAATCAAAGAAAAAGGACTGGAAGAAGAAGTCAAGGTCATTCGCACCGGCTGCTTCGGTCTTTGCGCCCTCGGCCCGGTCGTCGTGGTCTATCCGGAAGGCTGCTTCTACAGCGAAGTGAAGCCCGAGGATGTTTCCGAGATCGTGGAAGAGCATCTGCTCAAGGGCCGCATTGTGCAGCGTCTGCTTTATGATGAGACCAAGAGCAAGGACGAGGTCAAGCCCCTCAAGGAGACCGACTTCTATAAAAAGCAAAAGCGTGTTGCGCTGCGCAACTGCGGCGTGATCAACCCCGAAGATATCAACGAATACATCGCCTATGACGGCTATCAGGCCCTTGCAAAGTGCCTGACCGAGATGACGCCGGAGCAGGTCATCCAGATCGTGAAGGATTCCGGTCTGCGCGGCCGCGGCGGCGGCGGATTCCCGACGGGACTGAAATGGAGCTTTACGGCGGCGAACCAGGCAGATCAGAAATATGTGGTCTGCAACGCCGACGAAGGCGACCCGGGCGCGTTCATGGACCGCTCTGTTTTGGAAGGCGACCCGCACTGCATTATCGAAGCGATGACGATCTGCGGCTATGCTACCGGCGCGACCGAAGGCTATATCTATGTGCGTGCGGAGTATCCCATCGCCGTGAAGCGTCTGGAAATTGCGATCCAGCAGGCAAAAGAGATGGGCCTGCTCGGCAAGGACATCTTCGGCAGCGGCTTTGATTTTGATTTGCACGTCAAGCTCGGCGCAGGCGCGTTCGTCTGCGGCGAAGAGACCGCGCTGATGACCTCCATCGAAGGCAACCGCGGCGAGCCCAGACCGCGTCCGCCCTATCCGGCGGTCAAGGGTCTGTTCGGCAAGCCGACCACGGAAAACAACGTGGAAACCTTCGCCAACATTCCGACCATCATCCGTGAAGGTGCAGAATACTTCGCCTCCATGGGTACCGAAAAGAGCAAGGGCACCAAAGTGTTCGCCCTCGGCGGCAAGATCAAGAACACCGGCCTTGTGGAAATTCCGATGGGCACCACGCTGCGTGAGATCATTGAAGAGATCGGCGGCGGCATCCCGAACGGCAAAAAGTTCAAGGCGGCGCAGACCGGCGGTCCGTCCGGCGGCTGCATTCCGATGAGCCTGATCGACACGCCGATCGACTACGACAACCTGACAGCCATCGGCTGCATGATGGGTTCCGGCGGTCTGATCGTTATGGACGAAGACAACTGCATGGTCGATATCGCGAAGTTCTTCCTGAACTTCACGGTGGACGAGTCCTGCGGCAAATGCACGCCCTGCCGCGTGGGTACCAGACGACTGCTGGAGATGCTCGACAAGATCACGAGCGGCAACGGCACGCTGGAAGACCTTGACAAGCTCGAAGAGCTGTGCTATTACATCAAAGAAAACTCCCTTTGCGGCCTTGGCCAAACAGCGCCCAACCCGGTGCTTGCCACGCTGAAATTCTTCCGCGACGAATATGTGGCGCACGTGGTCGACAAGAAATGCCCGGCCGGCGTCTGCAAAGACCTGCTGCAGTATAAGATCATCGCCGACAAGTGCAAGGGCTGCACCGCCTGCGCGAGAAAGTGCCCGGTGGGTGCAATTTCCGGCACGGTCAAGAACCCGCACACGATTGACACGAACAAGTGCATCAAGTGCGGCGCCTGCATCGCCACCTGCAAATTCGGCGCGATCATCAAAGAATAAGGGGAGGTACAGATCATGGAAAAAATGCTCAACATTAAAATCAACAACATGCCTTGTACCGTTCCTTACGGTACGACCGTTCTCGAAGCTGCCCGCTCCGCCGGCATCGAGATTCCGACCCTTTGCTACCTCAAAGATCTCAACGAGATCGGCGCCTGCCGTTTCTGCGTTGCCGAGGTCAAGGGCGCAAGAAGCCTGGTTGCCGCCTGTGTGTTCCCGATTGAACGCGACGGCACCGAGATCTTCACCAACACCGAAAAGATCCGCGCTTCCCGCCGCAAGACGCTGGAGCTGATCCTTTCCACCCATGAGCGCAAGTGTCTGTCCTGCGTGCGCAGCGGCGAATGCGAACTGCAGAAGCTCTGCAAAGAGTACGGCGTGGAGGATGAGGGCGTCTTTGACGGCTTCAAGCCCCATTATGAGCTTGACACCTCCGCGGCACACATGATCCGCGACAACAACAAGTGCATCCTTTGCCGCCGCTGCGTGGCCGCCTGCAAAAACCAGGACATCAACGTCATCGGCGCGAACGCCCGCGGTATCGACACGCACATCGGCTCCGCCTTTGAGCTGCCGCTGGGCTCCACCTCCTGCGTCTCCTGCGGCCAGTGCATCGTTTCCTGCCCCGTCGGCGCGCTGTATGAAAAGAGCGCGATCAACGACGTGCAGAAGGCCATTGCCGACCCGAGCAAGTATGTGGTTGTGCAGGCTGCGCCGTCCATTCGCGCAACCTTGGGCGAATGCTTCGATATGCCCGTCGGCACCGACGTGACCGGCAAGCTTTTTGCCGCACTGCGCCGTCTTGGGTTTGACAAGGTGTATGACACAAACTTCGGCGCCGACCTCACCATTATGGAAGAGGCGAACGAGCTCGTTGACCGTGTCAAAAACGGCGGCGTGCTGCCGATGATCACCTCCTGCTCCCCGGGCTGGATCAAGTATTGCGAACATTACTATCCCGATCAGCTTGCGCATCTGTCCTCCTGCAAATCTCCGCAGCAGATGCAGGGCGCCATCATCAAGACCTATATCGCCGAGAAGAACGGCATTGACCCGAAGGACATCGTGTCCGTTTCCGTCATGCCCTGCACGGCGAAGAAATTTGAGATCGGCCGCGACGATCAGAACGCCAGCGGTTATCCCGATGTGGACTACGTCCTCACAACCCGCGAGCTCGGCCGTATGATCAAAACGGCGGGCATCCGCTTCACCGAGCTGCCCGATGAAAACCCGGACGCACCGCTCGGTCAGGGCACCGGCGCCGCCGTCATCTTCGGCGCATCCGGCGGCGTGATGGAAGCTGCGCTTCGTACCGCGGCGGAAGTCATCACCGGCAAAGAGCTGGAGGATGTGGAATTCAAGGATGTCCGCGGTATGCAGGGCGTCAAGGAGGCTTCCTATGATCTTGCGGGTCTGAACGTCAAGGTCGCCATTGCCAGCGGCACCAAGAACGCGAAGATCCTCATGGATAAGGTGCGTGCCGGCACAGCCGATTACACCTTTATCGAAATCATGTGCTGCCCCGGCGGCTGCATCAACGGTGGCGGTCAGCCCGTGCAGCCGGCTTCGGTGCGCAACTTCACCGATCTCAAGAGCCTGCGTGCAAACGCACTGTATGAGAACGACAAGAACCGTCCGCAGCGCAAGAGCCACGAGAGCGAAGACATCAAGCAGGTATACAGCGAGTTCCTCGGCGCGCCCAACAGCCACAAGGCGCACGAGCTGCTGCACACCAGCTATGTCGCACGTCCGATGTTCAAGAAATAAAAGCAGCTTAAATTTTGCGCACGAAGATTCGCCACGGCGAATCTTCGTGCGTTTCGCCGCCGCAGAGCCGGGTTTGCCGGTGGCAAAACCCGCGGGCGCAGCATTGCTGCGCCCTGCCTGCCGCCCTGTGTTGGGCGGCAGGGCTCTGCGGCGGCCCCGGGGCTGTCACATTTAGCGAAAAACGTCAAAGCAGTCTAAAAAGAAGTGCTTGCATTCAAAAAAGGTTTTGTGGTTCAAGTATGTTTTTTAGAATCTATCGAGAATAGAACGGGTTTTATGCTTTGACTCGTCGTTTTTTCTCCCTCGGCGTACCTTTGTACAGCCTTCGGTCGAAGAAAACGCCGTTTTCATCTAAATGTGTCTGCCCCGGCGGAGCGGCGTAAAAAAGAAAGGTGGTT
This sequence comes from Clostridia bacterium, assembly GCA_017454485.1. Classification (GTDB taxonomy): domain Bacteria; phylum Bacillota; class Clostridia; order Oscillospirales; family Acutalibacteraceae; genus UBA6857. The sequence continues at coordinate 12,085 of JAFTCX010000010.1, forward strand.
TATCATGGATCTGAAACTTGTGGAGCACGCAAAAGGCTACATCGACGCGCTGGCGAACGGCGTCAATCCGCTTACGGGGGAACCCGTGCCGGAGAGCGATACGGTCAATCAGGTGCGTATCTCGCGCTGCCTGTTTTATGTATCCGATGTGCTCTCCGAGGTGCTGCAAAACGGCGGTGTCAAAAAGAGCGGCTCTTCCGAACTGCCGTTTGATCTGTCCGCTGTCGACCTTTCCGCGCTGACCTTTTTTGAAGAGCCGGTGGGCATCAAGGTGTTTACGGATGCAATCAATGCGCTGCGGCCGGACGGCATGAAAAGGCTGAATCCGGCGGTGCTCACAAACTGGCTGGCCGAACAGGGCTATCTGCGTGTGGAAACGGCGAACGATAAAAAACGCAAGCGCCTTGCGGCCCTCGGTGCGCAGATCGGCATCAGTGAGGTGGAACGGAACGGCGAGTACGGGCACTATTTTCATCTGCTGTATGCGGAATCCGCCCAGCGCTTTTTGATCGACCGCCTGCCGGAGATTGTCGGCGGCAAAGAAATGAAAAACGATTTGTGAATTTTTGATTTCCTGCGTGCGGGTTCTTGATTTCTTTGTACAATAGGTATACAATAATAAGGTAAGACTTTGCCCCGGAGGATTCCATGAAACGCTTCTTTTATGTTGTTTTTGTGCTGTTGCTGACAGCGGCTGTGCCGTTGGTCGGCTTTTTTGCGCTGAAAACGCCGAAAGCCGATGCAGCCGACACCGCAAAGGGGCTTGCGGCGCTCGCACGTTTTGACAGTGTGGATGTCGCAAAGGTGGACAGCAAGCTCAAGGCGATCGAGCAAAAACGCTTGGAAGCGCTGGAAAAGGAAAACCGCAGACTGCGCTTGGACGAAATGATGAAGCTGATCGACGCGGGCAAGCTCTCCTACCGCAAGGTGCTCAAAAACGTCTATATTGCCGGCGACTCGCTGATGGAGGGGCTTGAGGCGTATGACATTCTCAACAGCAACCACATCTTCGCGCAGGTGAGCGCGAGCCTGAGCCATTTGGAGGAAAACTTCGATAAAATCGTTTCTATCCGCCCGCCGGTGCTGATTTTGCATTACGGACTGAACATGATTGCCGAAGATGAGGCGCATCTGAATACCTTTATCCAAAAATACACGTCGATCATCGAGCGGCTGCAAAAAAAGCTGCCCGACACGCGCATTGTGATCAGTCTGCTGTTCCCGGTGGACCGCAGTGCGGCAAAGGCGCCGCGGTTCGGCGCCATCAAAAACTATAACAAGCGTCTGCGCGAAATGTGTGAAACGCTGGGGATCGAAGCGCTCGATTCCGCGCCGGCGTTTCAGGAAAACGGAAGCTTCACCACCCGCTATTACGGCGCGGACGGCATCCATCTGAGCGCGTCGTTTTATCGGAACGTTTGGTTGAAGCATGTGATTCGTTCCTTGGAGATTGGCGTATGAAGACGTTGAGAATCAAAGAAATTTTGTGTGTCGCCGTGCTACTGCTCTTTGTTTTGGCCATGATCGGCCAAAAAGGGCGGGTGAGCGACGCGTCTGCCGCAGAGGTCGGCAAAGCCGTCAGCGCTGCCGCCGGACTCGAGCAGCTTGAGGTGCGCGGCGGAAAGGCGTTTCAAAAGGAATTCGGGCTGGACCCGCAGCAATTTGACGGCGGCTATTATGCCGCGTCGGACGATGTGATGGAAGTGCGCGAGCTGCTGGTCGTGCGGCTCAAAGACAGCGGCGACGCTTCTTCGCTTTTGGATGCGCTGCGGCAGCGCGTGGAACGCAGGATCGTGCTGTTTGAAGGCTATGCCGCCGAGCAGACCGCGCTTTTGAAAAGCTATAAGCTCATCCAGCGCGGCAACTTTGTACTGTTTGCGGTGTGCGACACACCGTCAGACGCCGTGCGGGCCTTCCGTGCCGCGTTATAAAAGAGAAAAGGAAAAGAAACCAAAGGATCGTTAAGGGGAAACAAGCGTTATGTTGTTCAGCAGTGCCACATTTCTTTTTGTGTTTTTGCCGGTGGTTCTGTTTTGTTATTTCCTGCCGGTGTTCAAAAAGGGAACGCCGGAAAGCTATGAGATGACAAAAAAGAACCTGGTGCTGTGTCTGGCAAGCCTCGTGTTTTACGCGTGGGGCGAGCCGGTCTATGTGGTGCTGATGCTCGTGAGCATTTATTTCAATTTCAACATCACCTTGGATTTTCAGCGTTTTCCGGAACAAAAGCGGCGCAAAAAAACGCTGTTCGTCCTCGCCGTACTCTTCAATTTGTTTGTGCTCGGCTTTTTCAAATATGAGCCGTTTCTGGTGGAAAACATCAACCGTCTGTTTTCGCTGCATCTGAAAGCGGCGGCGCTGCCGCTGCCGGTCGGCATCTCGTTTTACACGTTCCAGATTCTCTCCTATGTGATCGACGTCTACAACGGCGAAAGCGACGCGCAGCCGAGTTTGCTGCGGTTTGCAACCTATATCACCATGTTCCCGCAGCTCATTGCCGGCCCGATCGTGCAATACGGCGACATTGCGCGGCAGCTTGAACACCGCACGGTCACCGTGCAAAAATTTTCGCGCGGCGTGCTGATTTTTGTGCGCGGTCTCGGCAAAAAAATGATTTTCGCCAACGCCATCGGCGCGGTGTTCAGCCAAATTCAGGGCGGCGACGTCCACGCGCTCGGCGCGGTGACGGCATGGTTCGGCATTCTGTGCTACACGCTGCAGATCTACTTCGATTTTTCCGGCTATTCCGATATGGCGATCGGCCTGGGGCGGATGTTCGGGTTTGAGCTGATGCAAAACTTCAATTTCCCCTACACCGCCGAAAGCATCAAGGACTTCTGGAGCCGCTGGCACATCTCGCTGTCCGGCTGGTTCAAAAAATACGTCTATATTCCGTTGGGCGGCAACCGCAAGGGCACGGCACGCACGGTGCGCAACATTCTGATCGTCTGGACGCTGACCGGACTGTGGCACGGCGCTGCATGGAACTTTGTGGCCTGGGGCGCGTATTACGGCCTGTTGCTGCTGTTTGAAAAATATGTGTTTGCCGCTGTGCTCGAAAAAATGCCCAAGGCGCTGCGCCATGTGCTGACGATGCTCATCGTCGTCATCGGCTGGGTATTCTTTTCGGCAGAAAGCTTTTCCTCTGCCGCGGCCTATCTCGGCGCCATGTTCGGCGGCGGCGCGGGCTTTACGGATGCGAACACCGCATTTTTGCTGCTGTCGAACGGGTTCCCCTTTGCCGTGATGACCGCTTGTGCCCTCGGCGCGTTCCGTAATCCGCCGAAATTCAAAAACGAACGCACCCACCTGATTGTTCAGGCCGTCGGCTATGCCGCCGTGTTTGCTTTGTGTGTGGCGTGCCTTGTTTCCGACAGCTACAACCCGTTCTTATATTTCCGATTCTGAGGCGAGTTTATGAAGAAAGAAGCTTTCACTCCGGCTTCGCCGACCTCCGGCGGCCGCAAAAACAACAGCGTGATCTATCTGTGTATCACGCTGGGCTTTTTGCTGTGTCTGTTTCTGGCGGGTGCGGCAATGCTGCTCACGCCGGACAAGGCGCAATCGGAAACGGAAAACCGCGTTTTGGCGCAAAAGCCGAAGCTTTCCTGGTCCACGCTGACCGACGGCAGCTTCATGCGCGACTATGAGACTTATTTGACCGACCAGTTTCCGCACAGAGACGCCTGGGTGTCGCTTCGCGCGGGAATTTCCACCTTGACCGGCGCACGCGAGCAAAACGGCGTGTTCCGCACAAAGAGCGGCTTTTTGCTGGAAAAGCAAACGCCGTTTGATTCTTCGCTTCTTTCGGAGCTGACGGGCGCGATCAAATCCTTTTTAAAGAAAAACAAAACCCTGTCAAGCGCCATGATCCTTGCGCCGAACGCGAGCTTGCTGCTGGAAGAGGAGATGCCGTATGGACTGCGGCAGGACGACCAGCAAAAGCAGCTCAAGGACATTCATGCGATGCTCAAGGGCGTGGACCTGAAATGGGTGAGCTGCCTGAAGCAATTTGAGGGCGCCGACGCGCACACGCTTTACTATCGCACCGACCATCACTGGACGACCCACGCGGCGTTTTCCGCCTTTTTGGGGCTGAACAAGGCGTGGAAGCTCGGCGTGAAAGCGGAAAACTACACGTTTTATCCCGTGGCGACCGATTTTTCCGGCACCCTGTCCGCAACCTACGGCGAACGGCGGCTGCGCGACACCGTGGAGGTCTGCATCCCGAAGCAGTCCTGCGGCACCTATACGGTCTTTTATGAAGCGCAGGGCAAAAAGACGGCTACGCTGTTTTCTTCCGAAAAGCTGGAAGGAAAGAACAAGTATGAGGTCTTTCTCGGCGGCAATTTTGACAAGGTGATCATCTCCACCACAGCGGACACCGAAAACGCGCTGCTGCTTTTCAAGGATTCCTATGCCAACTGCCTGATCCCGATGCTCACGCCGTATTTTTCAAAAATCGTGGTCATCGACCCGCGCTATTTTAACGACAGCTTGTCAGCCGTGCTGGAGGAAACGACCTTCACCCATGTGCTGTTTGTCTATAACGCGAACACCTTTTTGGAGGATCGTTCCCTTGCGCCGCTTTTGAAAAGCGCCAACTAATTGACGGAAGGAAAAGCTATGACCAAACAACGCTTTCGATTGCTTTTGGCGGTGATCGCGCTGCTGCTTGTCAGCATCATCTGCGGCCTTGCGGGCGCTGCGCACAAAGATCGCCCGGCGCGTTCACGCGCTGCACAGACAGAGACAACCGACCCGCCGATGTCCTATGTGGAAACGACGCTTGCGCAATGGCAGATTTGGCCGCTGATGCTCGTCAACCGCACGCACGCCGTACCGGACGACTATGTGCCGCCGCTGTTCACGCTGGAAAACGGCCAGCAGTTCGACGCGCGCATGTATCCCGAATGGCAAAAAATGGTGCTTGCCGCAAAGGACGCCGGTTTTACCATGGAGGCCGCGTACTGCTACCGCTCCAACGAGACGCAGCGGCAGATCTTGAACGAGCGCATTGCGTGGTATCGAAAACAGGGGGATTCCGCTGCCGAAGCCGAGCGCAAGGCGCGTGAATATGTTGCCGAACCGGGTCACAGCGAACACGAGCTCGGTCTTGCGATCGACATTCACGCGGCAGGGGAGACCAAAGCGGAAAACCTGTTCGCTTGGCTGAAGGAAAACGCGCACCTGTACGGGTTCATCGAACGCTATCCCGAAGACAAGGTCGAGATCACGGGCATCGCCTATGAGCGCTGGCATTACCGCTTTGTCGGCAGGGACGCCGCATCAGAGATGTATGAAAAGCACCTGACGCTTGAGGAATACCTTGGGGAAGAGTGAAGTGTGGAGAGTGAAGAGTGAAGAGTGATGAGTGAAGAGCACATTTCATTAGAACTGAATAGAAAAACCCCGCCGTCATAAACGAAACGGCGGGGTTGCTCTATTCTATGGACTATCGACTAACGACTCAATACTTTCCGAGATACTTTTCAATTTCCCACTGCGACACACGGGTGCAGTATTCCTTCCATTCCTCGGTCTTCGCCTCGATGTACTTTTTGAACACATGATCGCCCATGCATTCGCGCATGAAGTCGTCGTGCTTGAATTCGTGGATCGCTTCGCCGAGCGTCTTCGGCAGCGAATGGATGCCCTGCGCGTGGCGTTCCTCGGTGGAAAGCGAAAAGATGTTGCTGTCCTTCGGTTCCGGCGGGGTCAAACCGCGCTTGATGCCGTCCAGACCGGCGAAAATGACCGCCGCCATCTCAAGATAGGGGTTTGCGGCCGGGTCGGGGTTGCGCAGCTCCACGCGGGTGGCGTTGCCCTTTGCGGAGGGGATGCGGATGAGCGGACTGCGGTTCTTTGCGGACCAGGCGATATAGACCGGCGCTTCGTAACCGGGCACAAGGCGCTTATAGGAGTTGACGATCGGGTTTGTCAGCAGCGTCATGGGCTTGATATGCTCCATCAGGCCGGCGATGAACTGATAGGCGACGGGCGACAGACCAAATGCGTCGTTTGCGTCATAAAAGGCGTTCTTGCCGTCCTTGAACAGGGAGATGTTCGTGTGCATGCCGGAGCCGCACTGGCCGAACATCGGCTTTGGCATAAAGGTTGCATAAAGCCCGTGGGAACGCGAAACGCTTTTGACAACATACTTGAAGGTCATCACGTTGTCCGCTGTGCGCAAAACCTCGTCATAGCGGAAGTCGATCTCATGCTGCGCAATGGCGTTTTCATGGTGGGACGCTTCGATCACAAAGCCCATGCGCTCAAGCACAAGGCAGATATCGTTGCGGCAGCTTTCGCCCCGGTCGGTGGGGCCAAGCTCAAAATAGCCGCCCTTGTCAAAGGTTTCGGTGGTCGGCTTGCCGTTTTGATCGAGATGGAACAGGAAAAATTCGCATTCCGGACCAACGTTGACGGTGAAGCCCAAATCGGCGGCCGCTTGAATCGCACGGCGCAGCACATAGCGCGGATCGCCCTCAAACGGGGTGCCGTCGGCGCGAAAAACGTCGCAGATCAGCCGCGCTGTCTTGCTTTCCTCCGACTGCCAGGGGAGGATCACAAAGGAGTCCAAGTCCGGGTGCAGGCACATATCGCTTTCCTCAATGCGCACAAAGCCGTCAATGGACGAGCCGTCGAAGCCGCAGCCGTTTGAAAGCGCTTTTTTGAGCTGGCTCGCGGTCACGGTGACGCTTTTGAGCATGCCGAGGATGTCGGTGAACTGCAGACAGATGAATTTTACGTTTTCTTCTTCGGCAATGCGGAAGATGTCCTCTTTTGTGTATTTCGCCATGTCGATCGCCTTCCTTTCGTGGAATCGGTAAATGTTCTGGTGATCTTTACAAATATAGCACGATTGAGGGCATTTGTCAACAAAACGGAGCTCCATTTTTTGTGCATTTGGTAGATAAATTTTTCTGTTCCTGCATAGGCTTGCAAATTTTTCCACCGTCGGGTATAATAACAAATAACAGTTCAAAGGAGGAATCTTCATGGCTGAGAAAAAAGAAAAGAAAACGACGGAAGGAAAACTCAACTATAAACGCACCTTCCTGATCGGCTTCGGCTTTATGGGCTGCATGCTGCTGTGGTCGGTCTATAATTCCTATGTGCCCGTGATTTTGCGCGGCAAGCTCTCGCAGCTCGGCATCGCCGATTTTGCGCAGGCGCACGCGTTCTTCAAATGGGTGTCCGTTCCGCTGATCGTCAACGCGATCATGACCATCGACAACATCTTCGGCGTGGTCTTCCAGCCGCATTTCGGCAAAAAGAGCGACCGCACCCACACCAAGCTCGGCAAGCGTATGCCTTACATCTTAGTCTGCCTGCCGATCTGTGCAATGTTCTTCACCTTCGTTCCCGTGGCCGCAACCGTGCGCGCCACCGGTCTTTCCATTCTTTTGATGATGGCTGTCATCATCTGCTTCAACTTCCTGATGTCGGTCTGGCGTTCCCCGGTTGTTTCGCTGATGCCGGACTTTACGCCCTCGGAGCTGCAAAGCGACGCCAACGCCGTGATCAACATCATGGGCGGCATCGGCCAGATGGTCGGCTTCGTGGTCGGCACCATCGCTTCCACGCTCTGCGGTCTGCTCGGCTTTGTGACGCTTTCTCAAAACCTGAAGGCGGACACCAACGCGCTCGGTGAAGTGCTGGACGAGGCGGGCAATGTTGTGTTGAACGCGGCGGGCGAACCCGTCTATGTCAACTATACGCCGGTCTTCCTTGTGGCGGCGATCATTTCCGTGCTTTGCCTTGTGGTGCTCTATTTCTTCTATAAGCGCAACAAGCAGTATGACCTTTCTGCAAACGTCGGCTTTGAGGGCGGCGAAGAGGAAAAGAAAGAAAAGATCAAGATCAAGAACCTGCCCATCACCAAAGAAGAAAAGCGCTCGCTGTTCATCATGCTTGGCGCGCTGTTCCTGATCAACAACGCCACGGAAGCCATCGTTCCGAACTTTACCAACTTTGCCAACGACACGCTGAAGGTTTCTCCGATCTATTCCACGCTGATGATGGCGGTCTTTGCCGTTTCGCTTGCCGTGTTCGGCATTCCGGCCGGCAGAATGGGCCGCAAGCTCGGCAGAAAAAAGACGATCGTCATCGGTCTTGCCGTGATCGTTGCCATGTTCGCCATCTACCTTGCCGTGTCGCAGTTCCTGCCCGCCAACGCGGACGGTTCGGTGAATAAATTCACCTGGATCACCCTTTGGGTCGCGCTTGTGGTCGGCGGCGCCGCAGTCGGCTGCATCAACATCAACACGCTTCCGCTTGTGCTTGCCATCGGCGGCCGCGAATATGTCGGCACCTTCACCGGCTACTATTACACCGCGACGATGTCCGCTTCCGTGACCGGCCCCATCCTTTGCGGCCTTGTCATCGGTCTGTTCAAAGAGGACTACAACTTCATGTTCCTGTTCTGCTCGGCCTTCTTTGCGCTCGGCCTGCTGACCATGTTCGGCGTGAAGCACGGCGAAATCGCCAAGGGCGAAGACGCCGCGTGGCTGGAAGAAGCTGTGAAGAACGCGGACGACTAAACCGATTATTTTGCGAGTCTTCGGGGTGACCGCCGGTTGCCCCGACTGTTTTTTGAAGGAGCCGAATCCATGAAAAAGAAACGCATACTGTCCCTTATTCTTGCCTTTTGCCTCTTGTTTGCTGCGGTGCTTCCGGCGTTTGCCGAAGGGACGCAAAAGAATTCTGACGAGATCGTGGCAAATATGTATCTTTGCCACACAAGATCGATTGAAACACTCTTCGGCCACACATGGGTCTATATTGAGAACATCTCCAACGAAACGCTGCAGATCGGCGCGTATGCCTGTCCGCCCGGACAGGGCGTAACGGTCGGAACCTGGGCGCTGACGCGCAAAGATGGCTGGGGCATCTACTACAATTTGGAATCCTACTGCATCAACACCTTTGGCGCAAAACGCGTGCGCGCCATGAAGGATACGCTGACGCGCGCTGAGCTTGCAAAGGTGAGCGCCCGTGTGACCAAACAAAACTTTTGGGAGTTCTTCTTTGTCAACTGCTCGTTCTATGCCGCTGCGGTCTGGAACGCCGGCAGCAGCAAAAAGGTGGTGCCGTTCATTCATCCGACCGTTGTCTGGCTGCAGATTATGCTGCACGGCGACGTCGGCGGCAGCCTGAAAATGTATTTTCCGGCGCGCGATCAGGTGCGGCGCCAAATTGGCTCCGGCGTGCTTTCAACAAGCTACGTTGTATCTGACGGCACGGTGAGCAAAAAGGTTTGAACGCGCGTTAAAAAGCTGAGGCTGCCGCATTTTGCGGCAGCCGTTTTGCGCACGGCTGCGCCGTGCGCGTGCGGCGGCGAGACGCCGCAGCCGACGTTCGTCGGCTGCGCGCAAAGGAGCGCGGCGGGCGAGCGAAAAATCACAGCCGCGTCTCATGCGCTCCTTTGCCGGCCGCACAGCGATGCTGTGCGGCGCGTCTCGCCGCCTTGTCCGCGCAGCGAAGCTGCGCGAAACTTTATAAATACTTGCGCAGCTTTTGCAGCAGCGTGTCCTCCTCCGAGCGGAAGCGGTCGGCCAGCGCCTTCACGGCGTCTTCCGCGTTCGGATACTTGTTGAAATACACCGAAATCTGCTTGATGCCCATGTTGCAGCCGTCGGTCATGAGATCGGCAATCGTGTTGTCCGTCGGCTCGGCCAGCAGCTCCAGATTGATCTTAAAGCGCGCGCCTGCCCGCGCCATCGCGGAGGGGTCCTTGCCGGTTTCACCCATGCTTTCCAGCAGGCGGTCCGTTTCGTTGCCGAGATCCTCGTGCGCCTGCCGGGAGCCCTTGAGCAGATCGTGCAGTTCACGGTCCCGCACCTTGTCCAATACGGCGTCGAAGGAGTTGATGGCGGTTTTTGCGCCGCTGTTGCATTCTTTGAGCAGCTTGATGCTGTCTTCGTTCATGAAAATCATCCTTTCCGTTGATTTGTATATTTGCTATATATGACAGTGTTGGTTTTTTCTGCGCTTTTATGCGCAATCGCCGAAAAAGGGATTGTAAAACTTTGATCTTTATGTTATAATCATATGCTGACAAATCATCTCTGCAGGGGAGGGGAGCGTTTGCAACGCATCAAAAAAGCCGCAACGGCGCATCTCAATAACTTTTTAAAATACAGGTTTCTCATCCGGGAGCTTGTGAGCAAAAATATCAAGCTGCAATACCGCAATTCCTTTTTGGGTGTGCTTTGGACGTTTTTGCAGCCGTTACTCACCATGATCGTTCTGGCGTTCGTGTTCAACAACATTTTCGGACGCGACAGCAGCAAGGTCGTCAACTACCCGGTCTATCTGCTCTGCGGTCGTCTGCTTTATCAGTTTTATACCAGCTCGACCAAGCGCGCCATGGGCTCGGTGCGCAAGCACGCTTCGATGATCAAAAAGGTCTATGTGCCGAAGTATGTCTACCCGGTGTCTGCGGTGCTTTCGGCGTTTGTGACGTTTTTGATCTCGCTGACGGTGCTTGTGGTCGTGGTTGCGTTCATGAACATTTTCAAAATTCACCCCATCGCCGTCACCTGGCGCGTGGTGTTCATCATCGTTCCGATTTTCATCACACTCATCCTCTCCATCGGCGTGGGCATGATCCTTGCAACGATCTCCGTGTTCTTCAAGGATGTGGAAAACCTCTATGACGTGTTCACGCTGCTGCTGTTTTACATGACGCCGATCGTGTATCACGTCAGCCGCCTCGGCTTTGAGGAGGGCACCTGGCAGATTCGGCTGCTCAAGCTCAACCCGCTGTATGGTCTTGTCGGCATGTTCCGTGCGGCCGTGCTTTGGGGCACGGACTTTGTGCACTACTGGGATATGCGCCTGATGTATTACAGCTTGGGCTTCGCCGTTGTGACCGTTATCATCGGCTTTTTCCTGTTCTATAAGTATCAGGACAAGTTCATTCTTCACATTTGATCCGGAGGTAGCCTCGTGAGTAAATATGCCATAGACGCGCAGCACATCAGCATGAAATTCAATTTGAATTCCGAGGGTGTGGATTCCGCAAAGGAATACTTCATCCGGCTGCTCAAGCACGATCTGCATTATTCGGAATTCTGGGCGCTGAAGGATGTTTCGTTCAAAGTCAAAAAAGGCGACCGCATGGGCGTGCTCGGCTTCAACGGCGCGGGCAAAAGCACCCTGCTGAAAACCGTGGCCGGCGTTTTGAAGCCCACGCAGGGCACCATTCGCACAGAGGGCGTCATTGCGCCGATGCTGGAGCTTGGCGCGGGCTTTGACCCGAACTACAGCGGCAAGGAAAACATCTTCCTTTACGGCGCAACGCTCGGCTTTCCGCGCTCGTTCCTGGAAAGCAAATATGACGAAATCGTGGAGTTTTCAGAGCTGGGCGATTTCATCAACACGCCCATCAAGAGCTATTCCTCCGGTATGCGCTCACGTCTGGGCTTTGCCATTGCAACCTCGGTCAAGCCCGAGGTGCTCATTCTGGACGAGGTGCTCTCTGTGGGCGACGCCGCGTTCAAGGACAAGAGCGAACAGCGCATTTTGAACATGATGGACGACGGCGTGACGGTGCTTTTTGTTTCGCACAGCACCGAGCGCGTGGAGCGCATTTGCAACAAAGCAATCATTCTGACAAAAGGGCAGCTCGTGGCGAACGGCGATTCGCCGGACGTCTGCGCGCTGTATCGGACCATGGTCCGGGATAAATAGGGAAGGAATTATGGAATTTCAAATCAATTACGCGGTGTTTACGGATATTTTCCCCGTGCCGAAGGCGGTTGTGGAAGACAATATCCATCTGGCGAGTCCGCTCTCGCTCAAAGCGCTGCTGCTGATGCTTTGCGCCGGTTCCGCTGTGCCGAGCGTGTCCACGCTTGCCGCAACGCTCAAACGGGAGGAAGCGGAGGTCGAGGACGCGCTGCTGTTCTGGGTGGAGCGCGGCGTGCTGCTGAAAAGCTGCGGCGAACAGCCGAAGCCTGCCGCCCCGTCAATCAAAGCTGCGGCACAGCCTGCGGCGGTGGAACCGGCGGCTGCCCCCGTGCAGACGCAACCGGCAGCGGAAACAAAAAAAGTGGTGGCCGAGCTTCCGCTTTCCCGCCCGACGCACGAAGAGATCGCGGCGCGCGTGGCGGAATGCGAGGAGTTCCGCGAGCTGTTTGCGGAAGCGCAGCTCAAGCTCGGCAAGACCATCGGCTATGAGGGCCAGTCGCTGCTGATCATGCTGCACGACACCTACGATCTGCCGCTGGAAGTGATCCTCATGCTGCTGGAATATGCCAAGAGCCGCGGCAAAACGGGCTATAAATCCATCGCGTCGCTCGGCAGAGAGTGGAGCGAAAAAGAGATCGACTCTTTGGAGGCGGCGGAGGATTACATCGCATCGCGCCACACATCCGATGCGCTGTGGGAGGAATTCCGCAGCCAGACAGGCGTAAAGAACCGCAACCCGACGGCAAAGCAGCGCCGCTTTTTGGAAAGCTGGAGCAAGGAGCTGGGCATGAGCGTGCAGATGATTTTGCTTGCGTATGAAATCTGCATCGACAACACAGGAAAGCTCAGTTTGGAATACATGGACAAGGTGCTGCGCTCGTGGCACGAAAAAAACATCACGACCCCGCAGGGCGCCGAAGCGGAAAAACAGCAATGGGCAAAGCAGAAGTTCGGCGAAAAGAAAAAGACTGCGCCGCAAAAGGGGAGCGTGTTTTCTTCCGATGCGTCCTATGATCTGGACGCCTTTCGTCAAAGCGCCATCGGCCTGCGCGATTATGTGCCGAAAACCTGAAAAAAGGAGCGTTTGCCATGGCATACAAAACCAGTGTGTACCTGCGCGCAAAGCATCAGCTTGACGAGCGCCGCCGCGCCGGAGAAGCGCTGTTTCAGCAGCGGCACAGCGAAGTGCTTGCCGCCTGTCCCGCGCTTGCCGCGCTTGAGCGTCAGCTTGCCGCCACGGGCGCCGAGGTGGTGAAGATTGCCGCACGCGGAGAAAACGCGAGTGCGTTGATCGCAAAGCTGTCACAGGAAAATCTTGCGCTGCAAAAGCAGCGCGCAGCGCTGCTGCGTCAGGCGGGCTATCCGGAAGATTACCTCGAAAACGTCTACACCTGCCCGGTCTGCCACGACACGGGCACGCACGGCAGCTACTACTGCGGCTGCTATCTCGATTTGATCCGCGAAACGGCAAAGCAGGCGATCCCCGCGTCCGCCATGCTCAAAAAGTGCACATTTGAGTCGTTTGACCTTTCCTTTTACAGCGACGAGGTTGATCCGGCGCTCGGCATCAGCCATCGGCGGCTCATGACGAACGTGGTCGCGTTCTTGAAGGATTACTGCGTCGATTTTTCGCACGATTCCAAGGGCTTGCTCATGCTGGGCAAAACGGGGCTGGGCAAAACGCATCTGTCTTTGGCGGTTGTGAACCGATTGATCGACCGCGGCTTCAACGTCTATTACGGCACGGCGCAAAACATTCTGGAGCGGCTGCAAAAGCTGCAGTTTTCGCGCGGGGCGACTGACGACGAGCTGAACGACGATCTGTATGAGAGCGATCTGCTGGTGATCGACGACCTCGGCACGGAGATGGTCACGGCGTTCACGGTTTCGGCGCTGTATAATTTGCTGAACACGCGCCTTGGCAACGGACTGCCCACGGTGCTCAGCACCAATCTGGAGCTGTCCGAGCTGGAACGGACCTATTCCCAGCGCTTTACCTCGCGCCTGATGGGAAGCTGCGACGTGATTGCGTTTTACGGCCGCGATGTGCGCCAGCAAAAGCTGCAGCGCGGTTGAAAAAAAACAAAAAAAGTTTTTGTTTTCTCTTTACTTTTTCAGAATCCTGTGCTATAATGCTATAGCTGTCAGGGTTCTGACACTTTGCTAGTATGGCTCAGTTGGTAGAGCAGCGCATTCGTAATGCGCAGGTCGTCGGTTCGAGTCCGACTACTAGCTCCATTTTGGGGTAACGAAAATCCAACCCCGCCGAAATCCCTTGAGAAATCAAGGGATTTTCGCTTTTTTTGAGCCTTTTTCCACTAATGAATCCCAATCCAACTTTTTACGGTTTAACAGGACTCGAACGAGCGACTTTTCACAATTTCATATATACTTTCTATTCATGACCGATTTTCTAATCTTTAGAACTTCGGTCTTTTTTTGTTGCCTTTTTCCGTTTACATAGCCGACCGGCGTTCCGATCATGTAGGAAGGCCAAAGGAAAGAGACATGCTTCAGCACAGGCGAGCGTCGGGCGGCGCATGATTGGAAAGGGGGTCTGTTCATGAAAACTCTTGGTAAGGCCATCGTTTTCACGCTCGGTCGAGCATTGGCGTTCAACGTCGTACTTCCCGCGTGGGCAGTCTACAACATGGTTACCGGTAAATAAGGTGAACTGATCAACCAGCCGCAGAGCAACTGCGGCTGCATACATAACCAGCTGGAATGGGCTGGATTTTCACTTGAAAGGAGGTCTGTTCATGAAGACTCTTGGTAAGGCCATCGTTTTCACGCTTGGTCGCGCACTGGCGTTCAACGTCGTGCTTCCCGCATGGGCGGTCTACAACATGGTCACCGGCAAATAAGGTGAACTGACCAACCAGCCGCAGGGCAACTGCGGCTGTATACATAACCAGCCGGAATGGGCTGGATTCAAAAAAAGAAGGAGGATCACATGGATAATTGCAAGGTGATCGCAATCACAAACCAAAAGGGCGGCGTCGGGAAGACAACGACAACGATCAACCTCGGCGTCGGCCTTGCACAGCAGGAAAAACGGGTGCTGGTAATTGACATGGACCCGCAGGCAAGCCTCACCGTCTGCCTCGGCAACCCCGACCCGGACAGTCTGCCGTTTACTGTTTCCAATGTTATGAAGGACATCATGATCAACGGTGAAGTGACAGAGGAAGCGCCGGTGCTTTGTACGCCGGAAGGCGTCGATCTGATGCCGGCCAGTATTGAGCTTTGCGGTATCGAAGTCGCGTTGGTCAATGAAATGAGCCGGGAGAAAATCTTGAAGGCTTATGTCGATTCCGTGCGCAGCCGATATGACTACGTTCTGATCGACTGTATGCCGTCGCTCGGTATGCTGACGCTGAATGCGCTGTGCGCAGCCGACAGCGTGTTGATACCTACGCAACCGGAGTTCCTTTCCGCAAAAGGGCTGGAACAACTCCTCGGCACAATAGGCCGCGTGAAGAAGCGGATGAATCCGAACCTGAGAATCGACGGCATCCTGTTTACCATGCAGGACAGCCGCATGGTTTTTACGCGGCAGGTCACAGACGCCATTCGGCAGCGGTACGGTATCAATACCCATATAATGGAAACCTTCATTCCCCGCTCTGTCCGTGCAGCGGAAACCAGCGCCAAAGGAAAGAGTATCTTTCTTCACGATCCGCACGGAAAAGTCGC
>JAFTCX010000090.1 GCA_017454485.1 Clostridia bacterium
ATCATTGCCGTTATCCTTGCAGTTGCCGTATTGGCTTCAGGAATACTTTATTTCTTTTTTAAACCGGTGTTTTATCATTTTTTATATCCATTCGATCGAATCACGGGAATCATTCACGTAACAATGGATGGAGAAAAGTATAACCTGATAAGCGATGATGTGACCGGACAATATGAATTCAAGGATGAAATCAGTGTTAAAGCTCATAAAGATTCAGACGGATTGAAGACTTCTATTCACGGCGGCGAATATGGTCCGTATTCGCTGGCTATCCATATAGACGGATTAAATGAGCCGATAAAAGCAGTGATTTATCAGTATAACTGGTGGAACGTTACCGAATTCAATCTGGATATTTCAATAGACAGCGCGGTGGAAACAATCACACTTACGAGTATTGCTGGGGTAAATGGTGTCACTGAAAACCATTCGACTACCGTAGCGTTTTCGGACAAACAATATGTATATTACATCGTCTCTGTTTGATTCGCCTGAACAAAAATCAATTAACCTTGAATAAGTAGTAATCAATAACGATTTTGATCAACGGCATATTCTTTACGTCGAGGGGCGTGTGGGCAGCGTAGATAACGGCATTTTTATTCACGCTGTTGTTCCGAGGCATGTGGAGACGGTGGTATTATTAAAAAGGTTCAAATGACAGGAGCATCAAATGAAAAGAATTGTTACTTTGACCGTTACCGTTTTGCTGTTGATCTCTATGACAGGCTGCAGCAGGTATTCGTCAAGCTATAAGGCTGTCGCTTTTGTTCATTCAAATGAAGCGGATTCTGCGTTTATGAACTTCTACTCCTTTGAAGGCCGCATGGTTTTCAAGTTGAAAAGCTCTGCCGAGGGCGATTTGAAATACTCGGCGAAGCTGGATGCCGGAAACGCTGTCGTATATTATGATTTTTATGAAACCAGGCAAGAGCTTTTTTCCATTTCCGGCGGAGAAGAAATCCATTCTCACGGCGGCTATGTGGAATCAGGGCCGGTTTATATTATCGTTGAGACAAACGGCGGTTGTCAAAACGGAGAGTTCCGTTTCAGCATTGACCAATAGACATGGTTGGAAAGCGTCATGGTTACCACATCGCCGTGTACCGTCGTTTTTTGTCAGGGAAAGCCTGGATTGACACTTAACCGACAAGAATTTACACAGAGGTCCTTTCAAAAAAAGCATTGACAAAGCACGGCGTTTGTGCTATAATGAATTTGAAAATGAATTTCAAATTCATTTTGCTTTGACAAAGGAGGCCTTCGCATGAAAAAAGCACTGCGCATTCTGGCAATCGTGTTTGCCGTGCTGTTTGCCTGCACCATGCTGACCTCCGTGCTGTTTATCGCGTTGGAAGCCGGTCACGACTGCACCGGTGACGATTGCCCGGTCTGCGCCCAGATCGCGGCGTGATGCAGGACAACCTTGGCGTACTGAAGGAAGCGCTGAAATAAAAGAGCGCAGAAGCTTGCTTTTTTCAAAAAAGCTGATATAATGGATTCAAATACCGCAGGCGGGGCTTGCTTTGAAAACAGCCGCGCCTGCGCCCGTAAAGGAGCTTTTTATGGAAAATTTTTATAACGAATATACGATTATAGAAAACCGCTTCTGGAAGGAAAACACCTTCGTTTCCATGCAGCCGGAGGAAAACGAGCTTCCGACCTATGAAAAAGAAAAAGACCGCCTGCCCCGCCCAATCTGGGACGGTCACGACGATGTGCTGCGCTGCTATGACAAAACGTGGCGGCTGGCGTTTTCCAATCTTTGCAAGCCGGTCAAGGGCACCGGCTTTGTGTCGAACTTTATCGACACGGCGTTCAACGGCTGCATCTTCATGTGGGATTCCTCCTTCATTATGATGTTCGGCAAATACGGCGCGCGCTCATTTGATTTTCAGGGTACACTCAACAATTTTTATTCGCTCCAGTACAAGGACGGCTACATCTGCCGCGAAATTGAAGAGGACACGGGACACGGCCACTTTACTCGCTTCGACCCCTCGGCCACCGGCCCGGACATTCTCGCGTGGTGCGAATGGGAATACTTCAAAAACTTCGGCGACCGCGACCGGCTGGCGCGCGTGTTCCCCTGCCTGATGGCATATCACGAATGGATGCGCGACAACCACACCTGGCGCGACGGCACCTACTGGTCAAGCGGCTGGGGCTGCGGGATGGACAATTTGCCGCGTCTGCAGCCGGGTTATCACTTTGCGTTTTCCCACGGGCACATGGTTTGGAACGACGCGTGTATGCAGGAGCTGATGAACTGCAAGATCCTTATGGATATGGCAAAGGTGCTCGGCAGGGAAGCGGACACCGCAGCGCTGCAGGCGGAGCGGGAGCATCTGATTCATGTGGTGAACGATCTGCTTTGGGACGACAAGAGCGCGTTTTACTATGACCTTTGGAAAAACGGGCAGCTCAACGGCGTCAAGCACATCGGCGCTTACTGGGCGCTGCTTGCGCAGATCGTTTCCGAAGACAGAGCCGACCGCTTTATTGCGCATCTGACAAATGAAAAAGAGTTTGCAACGCCGTTTATGATTCCCGCCCTCTCCGCCGATCACCCCGATTTTTGTCCGGCCGGCGATTACTGGAACGGCGGCGTTTGGGCGCCGACGAACTACATGGTTCTCTGCGGTCTTGACCTCTATCAAAGATTTGACCTTTCCCACAAGATCGGCATGAACTACGTCAAAAACGTTGTGTCTGTTTTCAACGACACCGACACGGTGTTCGAAAACTACGCGCCCTGCTTTGATGCAAACGGCAAACCGCGCAAAGGCGATCCGTCCAGAGGCGATTTTGTGGGCTGGACCGGGCTGGCGCCGATCTCCGTGCTGTTTGAGTTTGTGTTCGGCATCAAGCCCGACGCGGAGCATGGCGTTATCCGCTGGCACATTGATCTGACCGAGCGTCACGGCGTAGAGCGCTATCCCTTTGGCAAAGACGCCACGCTGACGCTGCTGTGTGAGGCGCGAAAGAGCGTTCACGACGAACCGCAGGTCACGATCACGTCCGACCATCCGGTCACAGTGGAGCTGATTTGGGACGAGGGCAGACAAAGAAAGACCGTTACGGTTGATTGAAAGAGTTGCGTTCCCCCGCCGGGTGCCGATGATCGGCACCCGGCCGTTTTTTGCGCACGGCAC
>JAFTCX010000011.1 GCA_017454485.1 Clostridia bacterium
AACAGGCGGCGGCGGGACCGCGCGGCGATTGCCGCGCGAAAAGGCGCAGGAGGGGGGGCGTTTTTTCTTTGAAAACCGCCTTCCCTGCGCCTTTTGCCTCGCGCGTTGCGCGAGGCGTCCCGCCGCCGCGTTGTTCGCGCAGCGCTTGCGCTGCGCGAACAGGCCGGGCAGGGGAAAACCCCTGCCCGGCAAAAAGCTTGATAGAGCGCTTTTATTTTCGGAACAACGCCTTCATCTGCTCCGTGAACCGGTCAGAGCGCAGCGCGTAAAGGATCACGGTCAGCGCGATTGTGACGATCGTGATGAACAGCGTGGTGTTGCAGTTGCGGCGGAAGATCAGATGCAGCAAAAGAAACAGCGCTTCGACGCCGATTTGAGCAAGCAGCGCCACCGCCGAATGCAGCAGATGGCCTTTTTCCTTGAGCCCGCAAACGAACAGATAGATTGCAACGCCGCACAGAATCAGCGGAGAAAGCAAACTGTACAGCAGGGAATTACCTGAGATGAAAAACAGCAGGCAAAGCACGGCGGCAACGCGCAAAACCCATTTGTTTGGAAGAATGCGCTTTTTTGGTTCCCTGAGCTTTTCCGTTTTTTCCGGATAGGGCGCTTCTTTGATGCCGTCAAGAAAAGGCGGCGTGTTTTCGGCAGGCGCGCCGCAGAGCGGACAGACAGTTGCGCTTTCGCCGAGATCGACGTTACAGTTGGAACAACGCATAGAGTACCTCACTTTCTGTTGCTTTCCACGCGGACAGTTACGCCTTGCGACGCAAGGAAGCGGAAGAAAAAGCGCTGCTTTTCCATGTCATCCCTGCAATCGTTGAAGGTGATGGTCAGCAATCCGTTGACGGAAACAATGCCGACGCCGAAGGGGTTGTACGGCGTTTCACCGAGTGTGAATTCCGCGTGATTGATGTGCTTTTTGACTTCGGGCGGCGCAAGCACTTCGCCGATGTTGGAAAGGAATGTGGTAAACGAGTTTTGATTTTTGCGGTAGGTGTTTAATAAAAACACACGTTTGAGCACATAGGGGACAGGGCGCAGCAGCGGCGAGCTTTGGGCGCGGACGTTCTGGCTGATCTCCTGTGTGAGATACTCAATCGTCGCCTTGTTTTGCACGATGCCGCCGATGGCTTCGCAAATTTCACCGAACGGCACGTCGCGCCGTCCCTGCGGATCAAACGCGATGTCGGACATATAGCAAAAATTGCGCATGCTATCGGTGCCGAATCTGCGGCGCAGGTCCAGCGGGATGCTGACGCTGACAGGCTTGTCGATGACAGACGGCGTGGTTTGCAGATAGGTTTGGATCAGAACCGCCGTCAAATATTCCGTGAGCGTGAGTGCATACGCGCTTGCGGCCTGCTTGACATCCTCCACGCGGCAAATGCCGTGCGTGACGCGCATAAAGCCCTTTTTCAGCGGCTCTTTGATGCGAAACGCTTCCATCTCTTCATAGTTTTTCGCGCTGATGCCGTCGGCGCTGTTGCGCAAATACGGGTCCTTGATCTCTTCGTCCGTCGGTTCCTCGCCGAAGCGCAGCATATGCGGCGCGTCTGAGATCGCTTCGCCCTGCAGCTCATAGTAGCGCGCGAGCAGCGAGGTTAAAAAGCGAACGGAGCCGCCGCCGTCTGTCATGCCGTGAAAGACCTCGAGCGCGACCCTGTTTTTATAGTATAGGATGCGGAAATTCGGCTGCGTGGTGCTGCCGGTGTTGATCGGACGGCCGGGCATGTCCGTTTCTTTGCGCACAACGGCCCGCGTGTCGGTGCGCTCAAAATAATTCCAGAACAAGCCGCTTTTGACGATGGCGGAAAACGTCGGGATACGCAACAGCATGTCGTCCAGCGCGCGCTGGAGCACCTCGGGCTTGACCGGTTCGTTTAACACAAAGGCCAGCCGCAGCGTGCGCGCCCAATTGCGCCGCTTGCCGGCGCAATAGAGGTTTGCGGCGTTGTCAACCGGAAACCAAAGATCGGGCGAAAAGGCCGTCTCACTCTTTTTTTCTTCCAAGAGAATACCTCCCTAAAGCTTTCTTTCCTCTTTTTCATTCTATCGGGAACTTGTATTTTTGTCAAGATAAAGCGGAAATCCTGTTCAAAAAATGAAAAAATTTTCTTGGAAAGTTTTATCTTTTTTCAAAAAAGTGTTGACTTAAAGCGCAGAATCATATAAAATGAGATAGCTGAGATCATGTTCAAATTTTCAACAAATTTCACAGAAGCTTTTTCTTCTGTATGGGAGGACAAAGAAATGCAAAAAAAATCTAAGGCCAAAACAATCGTCATTGTGATTCTCTGCATCCTGCTTGTGCTGGAATCCGCCGTAATGATCTTCGGTAAAAAAGGCGGCGACACAATCGAGGGCACTGCGGACGATCCCGTACAGGTCGTAGACGGCGGCAAGGGTGAGATCGACACCTCCGAAGTCTCGATGCAGGAAGATATTCAGACGAAGGCTGATCCCGCAAGCATTCTCAGTTCCATGCTCACCGATGAAAACGGCAAGAGCATCAACATCGGCGATATGCTGCGCAATATGCTTTACACCAACGCGCTTCCGACGGCTGCGATGACCGCCGTTATGCCGATGCTGTATGAACAGGCCGGCGACCTTGCATCTGTTGCGCCGAACATCAACCTTTACGTGACCGGACCTCTGCTTGCACAGCAGATGGGCGAAGTGGCCTATACCGCTGTTGATAAAGACGGCGTGCGCAAGCCCTTGACCGATATTCTGACAAAGCTCGGAAGCAAATGGAAATATCTGGACACCAAAGTGAAGTGGACGGATGAAAACGGCGAAGAGCAGGAAGGCACCATTGCCAGCTCCATCGACTGGTGCGTGACCGATCAGGATTCCTTCTATCAGGCAATGAACGACGCTGCGCTCGGTTTCCGCGGCCTGCTAGAAATCAGCGTTCAAAGCAAAAAAGGCTCCATCGAGCTTGCCAACGCGCTGAGCATGGCGGTCGATGAAGGCATGGCGGAAAAGCTGTCTCCCGTGGTCGGTATGCTGACGGGTATTCCGGGACTTGACACGCTGAAATATGCGGCGCACGTCTACAACCCCTATGAAATGTCCGGCTATCAGGCATTCTTTGTCTATCTCTTCAACATTCTCGGCCTTGTGGACGGCGAATATCCGTCAGACGCCGAAGTGCGCAACTACAACACGATGGGCGAGCTGTTCAAGGCTTTGATCGAAAGCATCGTCTTTGCAGTGGAAAAGATCATGAAGGATCCCGGCCAGAACCTTGCGAATGTTCTGCTGAACCTTGTCGACGCGATTGATTCCGGCAAATTCATCAAGCGCTTCTATATGTGCGATATGCACATCGAATATAACAAGACCCTGCAGAAGCTCGGCGTTGTCGGCGAAGACGACACCCTGTTCAACCTCGGCGACACCGTGAACGGCATCGTCAAGGATATGGGCATCGACCTGCATGACAACTGGAACGGCCTGCTCAAGGGCGTGTTCAAGATGCTCGGCGCGGGCAACAGTGTGCCGAAGTTCAACACCGCCAAATTCCTTGCCACCGGCAAAGCGAGAAAGCTGCCGAACGGCAACAAGGTCTACACCGCAAACGCAAACGCGACCTTCGGTTACTTCATCGACTACATCATGCAGGGCGACATCGTCCAGCTCCTGCTTGACAAGGTGGGTATGTTCAAGAAGAAGGACGTTTCCAAGATCGTGAAGGCGTTCAACAATGCGGACGACGGCATCAGCAACCTGCTCAAGGCAGTGGTCGCCGCAGCGCTGAATAATCTCGTGTAAGCGAACAACATCCGGAGACTGTGATTCCACAGTCTCTTTTTTTTGCGCCTTTTTTGCCTCTTTTTGCCAAGTTGTTCGACAAATGCTTTTAAAATGCCGCGAAAATCAAAAAGTAAATCAACAAATGTAGGACAAATGCCGCGAATCTTGACGGCTCAAGCTTTATCATGTATAATGCAAGCATGTTGACCTTTTAAAGGGGGATTTCGCCATGCAGCAGTTTGACATTCCGACTGTGCGCGAGCTTGTGGACCGTGCGGCGGAAAAATATGAGGACCGCACGTTTTTGATGTTCATGCGCGACGGCGAGGTGCAGGAGCGCTCGTTCCGCAAAACGCAGCAGGACAGTCTGGCGGTCTGCCGCTATCTTCGTTATATCAGCGAACGCCGGATGCACGTTGCGATCATGAGCAAGACAAGCTATGACTATATTGCCTGCTTGACCGGTATTCTCATGAGCGGCAATGTGGCGCTGCCGCTGTCTCCGGACATCTCCGAAGCGGAAGCGGCCATGCTGCTGGAACGCGCCGATGTGGAATTTTTGTTTTACGGCGAGGAAATCAGCGAAAAGGCAGAATCGCTTTGCCGGCATTGCACGAGCCTGAAAAAGGCTGTCAGAATCGGCGCTGCGCATTTTGCAAAGCTCTATGATGATTTCGGCGAAGCGTCGTCGCACGCTGCGCTGTCCGATGTTACGGTGGATCCCGAAGCCTGCGCCGCGATGATCTATACCTCCGGCACCACCGGCGAGCGCAAAGCGGTGATGCTTTCCACAAAATCGCTGGTCGGAAACGTCCTGTATCATGACTACTGCAAGGATATCTTTACCGAAAACGACGTTGCCCTTTCCGTGCTGCCGATGTATCACATCTACTGCTTCACGGGCGACTATCTGAAAAATTTGAAAGACGGCATGCGTGTGGCGCTCAACGGCGACATGCATGACCTTGTGCGTAATCTGACGGTGTTTCAGCCGAAGGTGATTCGCGTTGTGCCGATGATCGCTTCCACACTGCTGCGGCGCGTGAAGGCCATCTGCACCCGTCACCCGGAAGTCACGCCCTACGACGCCGCACGGCAGGTGTTCGGCAAAAACATCCGCTGGCTCATTTCCGGCGGCGCCTATCTTGATCCGGCGCTAATCGCCGCTTATGATGAGCTTGGCATCTTTTTGCGTCAGGGCTACGGCATGACCGAAGCCGGCTGCCGCATCTCTGTGCCGGATGAGGACGCCTCGTTCGAGTCTGTCGGCCGCGTGATTGACATTTGTGACGCGCGCGTGCAAGGCGGCGAGATTCAGGTAAAATCCGACACGCTCATGCTCGGCTATTATAAAATGCCGAAGGAGACCGCTGTGATGTTCACGGACGACGGCTGGCTGCGCACCGGCGACATCGGCTATTTGACCGACGACCGCCAGCTTTTCATCACCGGCCGCGTCAAGAACCTCATCATTCTTTCCAACGGCGAAAATGTTTCGCCCGAAGCGATCGAAAAGAAATTCAGCGACCGCCAGCTTGTGCAGGAAGTGATGGTCTACGCCGAAAACGACAAGATCATTGCGGAGATTTTCCCGAACTACGGTTTTGCGGAAGAAAACAAGATCGACGACATTTACGGCATCCTCGAAGAGATTGTGGATACCATGAACATGACGGCGAAAGCGTCGCATGTCATTTCCCGCATCAAGCTGCGCTCGTCACCGTTTGAGCGCACCGCCACGGGAAAACTGATTCGTAAAAAAGCATCCGTGCTGTAAAATAAGGAGAGTAACCAATGAAAGAACCAATCACCGGACCCGTTTATGATTTGACCCCGGCGCAGGACATGATCCAGTACATGCTCAAGTACAGCTTTTTCCACAAGCAGGTTACGCAAATTCCCGAATCCATTCTCACGGAAAAAGAGATCGACTTCAAGCTGATGGAGCAGGCGATCAACATTGAAATTGAGCGCAACGACTGTATGCGTCTTCGCTTCTTCAAAGAGAAGGGCAAGATCAAGCAGTATTTCCTGGAGCACTATGAAGTGCACGACATCCCCGTTTTGAAGTTCAATTCCATGGAAGAGCAGATCGAAGTGCTGACTGCGGACGCACAGACGCCCATCCGTATGCTCAAGGGCGAGACCTACCGGCTGAAATTTTTCCGCGCTGCCGACGGCAGATACGGCATCTACATTTGCGTGCACCATCTTGTGATGGACAACGCCGCCTGCATGGTGTTCTTCAACGATCTGCTTGCCGTGTACGACCATCTCAAGGACGGCGCGCCGATGCCGAAGGAGCTTGGAAAATATGAGGACGGCATCAAAAAAGAGCTTGCGTGGATCGCAAACCCGGAGAATCTTGCGCAAGAGGAGAAAGCCTACGCGGAATATATCACCAAGGACGGCGAGCCGACCTACCTCGGTGTGGAGGGTCCGAAATTTTTGGACGCCGAACGCGCCAAGAAGAAGGATCCGAACATCAAATATGTTTCGCTGTTTGACCCGATCCACGACAAGGCGGCCTTTACCAAAAAGGTCATTCCCTATGAGGACAGCCAGAAGATCATCAAATTCATGGATGAAAATGCGGTCGGCGGCGAATGCCTGATCCAGCTCGCAATGCGCATCTTCCTTGCGAAGATTAACAACCGCATCCTGGACTCCTATTTCATCACCCTTTGCCCGCGCCGCAGAACGCGCGCCGAAAAGCGTTCCGGCGGCACCTATGCCGTGCCGCTGCCGTGGCGCATGGTGCTGGAAGAAAGCGACACGTTCATGGACGCGATCGGCAAAATCTCCGAGCAGCAGCACTGGGCGTTCCGCCACATGGACTATCCGTATCTTGAATACCGCAACCTGCAGCGCAAGCTGTTCAACTATTCTGCGGCCGCAGCGTCCTCCACGATGATGTTCTCGTGGTTCCCGCTGGAGGACGGCACGATGAACCATTGGGACTACGAGTTCATCGGCTACGGCATCGGCCGCTATGTGATGGTGCTTTACACCTTCGCAATGAAGGATGTCAAAAACGGCACGATCAAGATCACCTATCAGCACAGAACAAAGTTTATCAGCGTAGAAGACATCGACCGTATGCAGGCAGGCACAGAAAAGGTTTTGCGCCTTGCCTTGGAAAATCCCAATCGCACCGTCGGTGATATTTTGGATAACATTTAACCGAGGAGGAAGCTTGAAATGCTTGAAAAGGTACTGGAGATTATCAATGATTTTGTAGACGTCGATCTGGATACCGCCGATGAAAACACCCGTTTGCGCGGCGAGCTCGGCCTGAACTCGTTCGACTTTGTGAACGTCGCCATCGAGCTGGAACGCGAATTCGGCGTGAAGATTCCCGATTCCGCAGCGGCAAATCTGCGCACGGTCGGCGAGCTTGTGGAGCTTGTGAAAACGCTGCAGGGCGAGGCCGCAAAGAAAGAAGCGTAACATTTTAAAATCTGTTCCCTGTCTTCTTTGGCGGGGAATTTTTTTGCGCTCTTTCGCTTATAAATGAAAAAGAAAGGGCGGGGGAACCATGAAAAGATTATGCACTCTCTTTGCTTTGCTGCTTGCCGTGCTGCCGCTTTCTGCGTGCGTGCGCGCGGATATGACCGACGTTGTGTCGTTTTGCAAGCACACAAAAACGCCGCAAAGCGCGGCGCTTTCACTGACAGATTGTCTGACGGAAACCGCAGACGGCGAACGGCGCTTTTTTTGGGCGCTGCCCGACGGTCTTGCGCTGCGGCTGATCTGCACCGAAGACGGGCGCATTGCGCAGTGCCGGGTGCTGCTGCAGCGTATGCAGGCGGACGGAGCGCCCCTTGCAGTCACACCGCAGCGGGTGCAGGCCTTTTGTGCGCTTTGTGAACGTGCCTGCGCCGCGCTGGAGGAGATCACCGAAGCGCAGGCAGTGTTTGATGCGCTGAAGCTGCGCGACAACGCGACCTATGCCGCGATGGGCGCTTCCGCGCTGTTTGACGGCGGCGGTTTTTTTGCGCGGCTGGTGACCAACGGCGCGCAGACTGTGCTGGAGCTTTCCAACCGCTGGCTCGCGCCGCAAAGCGAAAAACAAACGCCGGAGAGCGTTCCGGCGTTTGATGAAACAACGAATATCCGCACCGAGACGGTGCCGCTGAAATAGCCTTAAGAACCCTGCAGTACGTTCAGGTCGGACTGCTCATCTCCGGTCTCATTTCCCGGCGTCTGCGTTTCGTCATCGTGGTCGATCCCGTCGAAGCCGCTGCAGTTGACCGCAGTCTCACTGACGGAAATGCTGCCGTCCGCAAGAGGCGTGAGACCGTAAACAATGTTTTCTCCGGCGAAGAAAAAGTTTTCTTCCGGCACAGATTTTCTTAATGTGACATATGCGTCCAGCGGCGTGTTTAGCGCCGTCAGCTTTTGCTGATGTGTGATAAAGAAGTAGTAGAAGTGTAAAAAATTTTGCCGTTCCTATCCGGCGTTTGCGCATTGCGCCGGATAGGTCGGGCGGTCATTCGGGCAGGTCTACCTTGCCAACGAAAGAGTAATAAATATCAAT
>JAFTCX010000012.1 GCA_017454485.1 Clostridia bacterium
ATTTCGTTCAACTATGCTATACTCTGCTTTGGTAAGGTTTTTGCTCACACCATAATTTTACCACAAATGAAGGCACCGGCCAACCCTTTTCGGGAATGTCGGTGCCTTTATTTTTGTGAGCCGTTATTTTGCAACGCGCCCGTCCCGCCGCCTCCTGCGCGCAGCGAAGCTGCGCGCAAAAAGCCAAAGTGCGCCTTTCGGTTTCAAAGAAACGCGCCGTTTCCCTGCACGCATAGCCGCGGAGCGCACGTTCTTTTTTTATGTATGTTTCCCCGCGGCATCGGTTCCGCTTTGCCGAACGGTGCAAAACCCCAGTTCCCGCAGCGATTTCATTTTGCAGCATTCCTCCAGCGCCGACGCGAACTGCACACGGTCGATCCCGCTTGGCCGCAGTTGTTCGATTTCCTTTGGCAATGTGACATCCGCGCCGCACACCGTTTCCGCGTGCAAAAACAGCCGCCGCTCTGTTGTGATGACCAGCCCCGAAAAATCGCGCGGCAGCGCTGCGGCGGAAAGCGTGATCGCAACGCCGCTTTGCGGCTTTGGCGCGGTAAGCGGCGCCACGCAGAGCGCCATTCCCGTTTGCGCAAGCAGAGCGTGTTGTGCGGCTTCATATTGTGCCGGTCGGACCGTCAGCACGCGTAGCGCTTTTGCAAAAGGCGCGAGCCGGCGGATGTGCTGCGTCAAAACCGCCTGCGGATCGGTCAGGGTGATCGCTGTCGATTGCGGCGCGAGATTCTTTTCTCTCAGGACACGGACGGCAAAATGAAACAGCAAAAACTGCGGCAGCACCTGCGGCGAAAACACGCCGATGCTGCTGCTCTTTGGCGGCGAGAGAGACGGCGGCAGCAAAAAACGGCGGCGCAAAGAACCTGCCGCACGGGCGATGTCCTCCCACGGCAGCCGGTCACTGTCGAACTCTGCTGTCATGCGGTAAAACGAAAACGCGCCGGGCAGCGCGACGCGCTCTAAGAAGATCTTGCTTTGCGCTTTTTTGCGGCGTTTTCGTGTGCGCGGCTGTGGAACGCAGGAAAGCGTGACAAACACGGCCATCCCTCCTTTGCTTCATTCTATGTGCAACCGTCACAAAAAAGACGACACCAAAACAGCAAAAATCCACGAAAAAAAGGTTGATTTTTGCGCTCTTTCGTGATATGATGATAAAAACCGAATCCTACAATTAAAGATAGAGGCGCGGGGACGCATCAGTAACGAAGAGCAACCGGATGTTCGCAGCATCTGCTTTTCGCAAAAGGGCGACTCGCCGAAGGGACCAGGCGAACGGTTCCCTGGGCGCGCGGAATAACAGACGCGCGACTGTCGCATTTTGCGGAGTGCTATTATAATTGCGGAATCCACCTCTCTGCGGTGGCAGACGATTATCATGGCCGATGCATCGGTCATTTTTTGTATCATTCGGCAATCATGTAAAGGAGATTTGAAAAATGAAAAAGCCTGTTGTTTTCCAGGGCGCCGCGACCGCGCTTGTGACACCGCTGACCGCCGAGGGCGTCGATTATCCGAAACTGCGTGAACTGCTCGAATGGCAGGTGGCCGAGGGCATCAATGCGCTTGTCATCTGCGGCACCTCCGGCGAAGGTTCCACCCTTTCCGACGAGGAGCACCGCGAAGTGCTGAAATTTGCAAAAGACGTGGTCGGTGACCGCGTGCCGCTGATTGCAGGCACCGGCTCGAACGACACCGCCTATGCGATCGATCTGACAAAGTACGCCTGCGAGATCGGCTATGACGCCATGCTCGTCGTCACGCCGTATTACAACAAAGCGACGCAGAAGGGTCTTATTGAGATGTTTACGACCATCGCGGACGCGAGCACTAAGCCCGTGATCCTCTATAACGTCCCTTCCCGCACGGGCGTCAACATTGAACCCGCGACCTATGCCGCGCTTGCCGAGCATCCGATGATCTGCGGCATCAAAGAGGCGAACAGCAACATTGCAAAAATCGTGGAGACCATGGCGCTTGTCGGCGACAAGCTGACGCTGTATTCCGGCAACGACGATCAGATCGTTCCGCTGCTTGCCTGCGGCGGCAAGGGTGTGATCTCTGTGCTGTCAAATGTGCTGCCGAAGGAAACGGTCGAAATGTGCAACAAATACTTTGCCGGCGACACAGAAGGCGCGTTCAAGATGCAGTGCGAGATGTTCGATCTCATCAAGGCGCTGTTCTGTGAGGTTAACCCGATCCCCGCGAAGGCTGCCGTCGCCGCGCTGGGCTACTGTGAAAACTATGTCCGCCTGCCGCTGACCAAGATGGAGCCGGAGCACGAAAAAGTGCTGCTTGACTGCATGCGCGCGCAGGGACTGAACGTCTGAGGTGCACGGTATGAGAATCATCGTCAACGGCGCCGGCGGTCAGATGGGCAAGGTGCTGTGCGCCATGATTGAAGAAAAGGCGGAAACGGAAATTGCCGCGCGCGTGAGCATGGAGTTTTCGACCGACGCGGCGCAGCACATCTATGCCGACATCAAAGAATGCACCGAAAGCGCCGACTGCATCATTGATTTTTCCAACCATACGGCGGTGCCTGCGCTTTGCGCCTATGCAGTCGAAAAAAAGCTGCCGCTCGTGATTGCAACAACGGGTCTGACGGCCGACGAACAGGCCGAAGCGGACAAGGCTGCCGAAACGGTGCCCGTGTTCCAATCGGCGAACATGTCGCTGGGCGTGGCGCTCGTTGCCTGCCTTGCGAAGATCGCCGCCAAGACGCTGCCCGACGCGAATATCGAGATCGTGGAGGCGCACCACAACCGCAAGCTGGACGTGCCCAGCGGCACGGCTTTGCTGCTGGCCGACGCAATCAAATCCGTGCGTCCCGAAAGCACCTACAACATCGGCCGGCACGAAAACGGCAAGCGTACCGAAGAAGAGATCGGCATCCATTCGCTGCGTCTGGGCGGCGAAGTCGGCATGCACGAGATCCAGTTCGCCACAGGCACGCAGGTCATCACGCTCAAGCATCAGGCGCAGACCCGCGCCCTGTTTGCGGAAGGCGCGCTTTCCGCCGCCGCCTTTTTGGTGAAGCAGCCGGCAGGGCACTACAATATGGACGACATTTTTGCATAAGACAAAGGAGCGAGTACTCATGGATTTTTCCACAATTTTTGACATTTTTTCGACCGAGCTGCAGCGGCTGGTGAATTATTTGACGCTGCATTTTGCGATTTTGAGACCGTAAGACTATATTGTGAAAAGACCTCACGCGGAACGAACTGCGTGGGGTCTTTGATTTTTCGACGGATTGCTGATCACGATTTGTGGTCAGATTTTGCCAAAAAGGCGGTTTTTAGAATCTGAAAAACCGTTTGATTGAGTTAATAAAGTCTCTGAAGAAGTCAGCAATCCTTTGGAAAAAAGCGGCAATGCCGGTTTTATTCTCTTCGGCTTGTTTAGCTTCTTCAGTTGGTGAGTCAGATTCGCTTACGGTCGGCTCGCTGTTTTCAAACGCTTCAAATTTAATGCCTGCTGCTTCTGCAGCCGTCTGAGCAGTTGAACCTTTGGCCGCATGAACGGTTACCCACGGCAATGGCTGCACATCAACGAAACCCGGAGTTACATAGCCCGGATTATTAGGATCAGGCACATAATCTTCTGCTTTAGTTTCTTTCCCAAGCTGGAACTCTTTGATATAGGATACACCCTCTCCTGTGGTTCCATAGATGCCTATAACTTTTTCTTCAAGAATTTTTTCAAACTCCTCTTCTGTCATACTATCGTATTCATGATGGTTAAAATATAAATCAAGTAAAAGCATTGCGCTCGTCCTCACAGCGAGCTCAGCGTTTACTCGTTCTTCAAGAGATGAAAACGGACAAGTTATTCCTTTAAAAGCAGGGATTTTTATGTTCACGTGTTCAAAGCTTGCATTTTGATTATAGATAAACAAATCTTTAAGAAACATACTATCAAAAGTTTCATTATCAACAACTTGGATTGATTTAGGCAAAGAGATAATCAATGGAAAAAACATTCGGAATGCATTCTTTGGAATACTGGTAATACCTTCGCCGATTTGAATCCTTTGAACGGACGTTACAGTTACGGCTATCATTTCTGCTAACGTTGCAATGTCGATGTCTTCGACATTGTATGTTTCTCCTGGATTAAATCCATAAGAAGTCCAGATAAGATCCCCTAAATCTCCATCCATCCCCCAAGGAAAGAATTCTACGGTTTTCATCCTTGTTTTTTCAACAGGTTCATCTTTCCCTGTTCCCGGATTATATTCGAATTCAGTATAGGTTTCTTCTTCTTCTCTTGTGAGCGGTCGAATTGCACCTGTTCCGCTCACTGTCAACGTTCCATTTTCAAGTTTCCATGTAATGTTGTCGCCGCAGGTGCCGCTTGCGGTGATCTCTTTCGGCTCTGATGCTGCGCCGGCCAGCGGCATCGCCAGCGCCACCATCAGCACTGCCAGCAGGACGGACAAGATTTGTTTTGCTTTTTTCATGTGTTTGACCTCCAAAATAGAAATATTTATGTTCAATTTGTTGAACATATTCTCATTATACTCAAAATTTTGAGTATAGTCAATACTTTGAGTGTGATAAAGTATAAAAGGTGATAAAACAATGATCAGCTATCAACCCTTTTATGAAACACTCTGGAAGAAAAACATCACGGTCTACCACCTGATTTACCATGAGGGCTTTTCCGCAAACACGTTCCACCGCATGAAGCAGGGCAAGGACATCAGCACAAAAACCATTGACGCGCTGTGCTTCGCGCTGGACTGCGAGGTGCAGGACATTCTCAAACATGAAAAGACAGATCAAACCTGACTGCCGCCATTGTTCGCGGCGGCCTTTTTGTTTCATGATTTTTAAACTTTCTGTCAACTTTGTTATGAATGTCTTGCTTTGTTGAGCGTGCTGTGGTAAAATAATTCAAAACCAAAATTTTTGTTAAAAAACACAAGGAGGCATGCACTATGAATACCTATGACGTCATCGTCGTCGGCGCCGGCAACGGCGGACTTGTCGCTGCCACAGAGGTTGCAAAAGCGGGCTATCATACGCTGCTGCTGGAAAAGCATAACCTGCCCGGCGGCTGTGCCACCAGCTTTGTGCGCGGACGGTTTGAGTTTGAACCGTCGCTGCATGAGCTTTGCAGCGAAAGCTCCTCGACGGAGCTCGACGGCGTTTCCGGCATTTTCCGCGATCTCGGCGTTGATGTGCCGCTCGTGTATGAGGATACGCTGTTCCGCGCCATCGTCAAGGGCGAAGACGGCTACGATGTGACACTGAAGGCCGGCAGAGAGCCGTTCCTTGATTCCATGGAGGAAGCTGTGCCGGGCTGCCGTGAAAGCGTGAAGGCGTTTCTGGATCTGATTACCCCGATTGACGAAGCGCAGATCGACATGAACAAAAACGGACTGAACCCGATCCGGCTGTTCCAGGATCACGCGGATTTTCTGCGTGTTGCAGCGCACAGCGCCGACGAGGTGATGAACGCGCTGGGTGTGCCCGAAAAGGCGCAGCACTTGCTCAACACCTATTGGGGCTATCTCGGTGTGCCGACCGACGAGCTGAACGCGCTGCATTATCTGAGCATGATTGTGTGCTACATTGACGGCCACCCGTCCATGCCGCGCTACCGCTCCCACGAGCTTTCGCTCGCGCTGGTCAAAAAATTTCAGGAATACGGCGGCGAGGTGCGCTATAACAGCGAGGTGACGCGGTTCCTGTTCAACGGCAAGCACGAATGCATCGGCGTTGTTGCCGGCGGCAAGGTGCTTTACGCCAAAAAGGTCATCTCCAACGTCATCCCGAACAACGTCTTCAATCGCTCCGACGAGCGCCACATCTCTGCGCGCAGCAGAAAGCTCGCCAATGCGCGCAAGATCGGTATGTCTGTTTCCACGGTCTACCTCGGCTTGGACTGCACGATGGAGGAGCTGGGCGTGAACGATTACAGCGTGTTTGTCATGTCGGACAAAGCGCCGCGCAAGCAGTATGAAAACCGCCAGAATTTCGGTATGTACATCGTCAACTGCCTGAACAAGGTGCTGCCTGACTGCACACCCGAGGGCACAAGCACCCTGTTTTTCACCGTGCCGTTCTTCCCGGGCGACCTGCCGGCGGACCTGACGGCGCAGGATTACAAAAAATACAAAAACGCCCTTGCGGAAAAATATATCCGCGACTATGAAAAGGTGATGGGCATCTCCATTGTGCCGCACATCGAAGAGATCAGCGTCGCCACGCCCGTGACCTTTGCGCGCTATCTCGGCACGCCCGACGGCACGATTTACGGCTACGCCAGCGAGGACTGGGACAACATCATTGCCCGCACCGCAATGAAGGACGCGGACTACGACACCAAGAACCTTTATTTCTGCGGCGGCCACTATATTCGCGGCGACGGCTATCCGTCCGGCTACATCACCGGACACATGGCGGCCACCGATGTGATTCAAGCGTTGAAGGAGGGCAAGTGAGATGGCGAACTTTAATATTTCCGAACTCAATCGCGCAAAATTCGTCTCCATGGTTGCAAAGCGTCTGCGCGTGATCGGCAAAAGCAGCGATGCGCCGGTAAAAGCGCTTGCAAGCTATCACGCAAACGAGCTTGCAGACGCGCTGCATCCGCATGTACAGTTTTTGACGGTGAAAGAGATCATCGAGCATTCGCCCGATCTGAAGAGCTTCCTGCTCGCGCCAGACGCTTCGCGCGGCACAAAGAGCCTTGCGTGGTTTTCTGCGGGACAGTATTTGAGCATTGCGCTGGAGGTGGACGGCCAAACTCTTTGCCGCCCGTATTCCATCGCCTCTTCTCCGCGCGACGCATTGCAGGGCGTTTATCGCATTACAGTCAAGCGTGTCGGCGGCGGTCTTGCGTCCGGCTTCATGCTCGACAACTGGACGGTCGGCACAAAGGTGATCGCGTCCGCGCCGCTGGGCGAATTCACCTATGAACCGCTGCGCGACGCAAAAACCGTTGTCGGCATCGCCGGCGGCAGCGGCATTACGCCGTTCCGCGCGTTTGCAAAGGCGATCACCGAGGGCGACGAGGATTTCCGATTGATTCTGCTTTACGGCAGCCGCACAATGGCCGACGCCGTGTTCAGCGACGAGATTGCCGAAATGGCAGAGCACTGCGACAAGATTCAGATCGTCAACGTGCTCAGCGAAGGCAAAAAGGTCAAGGGCGCCGAAAGCGGTTTTATCACCGCAAAGCTGATCCAAAAATATGCCCCGCAGGACGAGGATTACTCCATCTTCCTGTGCGGCCCGCAGGCGATGTATGACTTTGCCGACAAAGAGATCGCAACGCTCGGTATCCGGGGCAAATTTGTGCGCCACGAGCTGTTCGGCGAATACTTCCATCCCGAAAAGAACGCCGATTACACCGGCGACAAGGACGCGGTCTACAACATCACCGTGCGCATGGCAGGGGAGGAAACCGTGATTTCCTGCAAGGGCGACACAACGCTGCTTCGCGCAATGGAGGCCGCAGGCATTCCCGCGCCTTCCGACTGCCGCAGCGGACGTTGCGGCTGGTGCCATTCGCAGCTTCTTTCCGGCGACGTGTATGTGCCCGAAAGCGTGGACGGCAGACGCATGGCCGATAAGATGTACGGCTATATCCACCCGTGCTGCTCCTTCCCGCTCAGTGACATCGTGATCGATGTGCCGCCGATGCCGGGGATGTAAGAACGATGTAACGATTTTTCACCGCCGGAAGGTTCGGGAAAGCCGATCCTTCCGACGGTGCCTGTATTTCAGAGGTGACCAACGATGGAAGCATACAAGAAGCGATTCCTGCACATTGTGGTTGCGTTTGTTCTGATCACAGCGGCCGGCTTTGCGCTGATTTTTCTCGGCATTCGGCTCAATCAGCTCGCCGCGCAGGACAATCCTTCCACCTACTCTTCGTTCTGGAACCGACAAAAATATTTTTTTCAAGTCAAAAGAGAGCGGGTGGCCAACTCTATGAATCAAAACGCAATCCATATGCTGAAATCGGTGACTGACACCATCGGCGACAGCTTCATCATCACCACCGAGGACGGCAAGGTCATTGTCATTGACGGCGGACATAAAACCGAAACGGATTACTTTCTGGAATACCTCAAGGCTGTGACAGGACAGGAGCAGCCGCATATTGACGCATGGTTTTTATCGCACGCGCACGACGACCACTGCGAGGTGTTTTTGGAAATTGTGGAAAACCGCAGTGACGCGCTGACGTTTGACAAGGTGTTTGCCAATTTCCCCGATGCGTCCTTTTATACGGGCGTGGATGAATGGGCCGAGAAGATTGCCGGCGATTATCACCGTTTGGAGCCGCTGTTTGAAGAAAAGGCCGCAGAGCTGCATGAAGGCGATGTGTTTTCGGTCGGCGCGGCAAAGTTTACGGTGTTTTACACGTTCAATCCCCAATGGAAAAACTGCAACGAAGGCTCGACGATCATGCGCATGGATCTCGGCGGCACAAGCGTGATGTTTAACGGCGACGCCGAGGTCAACGCCGGAAACTACGTCGTTGAAAAATACGGCGAAAGCGGCCTGCTGCACTGCGATTACTGCAAAATGTCGCACCACGGGCAGGGCGGCGTGGGCGAAAACTTTTATCGGGCCGTTGCGCCTTCCGTTTGCCTTTGGCCGACGCCGACCTGGGTCTATGAAAATACCAACGGAAATTTACAAACCTTTGAAACGCGCGCCTGGGTTGAAAAGCTCGGCGTGGAAAAGGAATATAAATCCTTTGAAGGCTCGGTCAAGATCAATATGAAACCGCGCATTGTGACGACCACGGACGTGTTTGAGGAGGGCTATGACGCAAAAAAAGCGATCGACCGGCTGGCCGGACTCGGCTATGAGGGCATCGACATGGGGTTTGATTACTGGGTGTATGACGAGACCTCGCCTTTTGTGCAGGACGATTACCTTGACTGGGCGCGCGAACTGAAAGCGTATGCGGAAAAGAAGGGTGTTGCCTTTACGCACGCGCACGCCCCCGGCAACGCCGGCTCCGTCCCCTGGGTCAACCGCTCCATCGAAGCGGCGGCAGCGCTCGGCGCGCATTATCTGGTGGTGCATCCGATCGATCAGGACGAAAACGGCAAGTTGCTCGGGAAAAACGATTTTTTGCTGGTCAACGCAGAGGCGATCAAAGCACTGCTGCCAAAAGCGCAGGCGTGCGGCGTTGTGCTGCTTTCGGAAAACCTGCTTTCCGGTGTGGCGGCCGATCCGCAGGTGATTGCCGCGCTGGTGCAAAAGGTTCGCTCCGACCGGTTCGGCTGGTGCTATGATACCGGCCACGCGCACTGTTGCGGTTATACGCCGAAGGTGCTGGAAAAATGCGCGGTAAAGCCGCTGAGCGTACATCTGCAGGACAACCACGGCAGCGGAGACGAACATCTGATCCCAGGTGACGGCACGATTGACTGGACACAGCAAATGGCGGCGCTGAAAAATTGCGGCTATGAGGGTGATTGCGTGCTGGAAGCGCACCATCAGTCGCTGTATGCCCCGGATGAGGCGCGCGATGCGATTCTTACAAGGCTTTTTGAAAAAGCGCAGGAGCTTCGCAAAGCGCTGCGCTGAAAGGAGAACATATGAAACGATATGACATTGCGGCCTATATCTGGCCGTCTTACACCGGAAAAGAAAAACGCGCCCGCCAATTTTGGGCGCAGGGGATCGGCGAATGGCAGTCGGTGCTCAGCGCTGAAAAGCGGCTTGATGAACAGCTTTTGCCGCGCAAGCCGCTGTGGGGCACGGTGGACGAAGCCGATCCGAAGGTGATGGAATTTCAAATCAAAGAAGCGCTGCGACACGGTGTGAACGTGTTCATCTATGACTGGTACTGGTATGACCGGCGCCCGTTTTTGGAGCAGTGTCTGGATGAGGGCTTTCTCGGTGCGGTGAACAACGAACAGATGCGCTTTTTTCTCATGTGGGCGAACCACGACGCGGGCTATGCCTGGGACAAGCGGCAGCCGGAGCTTGATGAGATCGTCTGGCTCGGCAGTCAGAACCGCGAAGAGTTTGACCGCGTGTGCCGCCGCGTGATCGACCTGTATTTCAAACGGCCGAATTATTACAAGATCGACGGCTGCCCGGTGTTCATGATCTATGACGTGGTCAATCTTGTCAAGGGGCTCGGTGATATCGAAAAAACACGCGCGGCGCTCGACGATTTTCGGCGGCTTGTCAAACAGGCCGGGTTCCCCGATCTGCATTTGCAGATGACTGTCTGGAGCGAGGGCGCGATCAATGTCAGCGGTGTGGACGCCAACCGCACCGGCTCCGCAAAGGACATTGTGGCGATGCTCGGCTTCGATTCCGTGACGCATTATCAGTTCGTGCATTTCACCGACTGCAACCGGGATTACGCGGCGCTGCTGCCGGATGTTGAACGGGAGTGGGAGCGTCTGCGCACGGAATATCCGGTGCCGTATTATCCGCATGTTTCCGTCGGCTGGGACAACAATCCGCGATACAATTTTCTTACGCAGCCCGTCATCAAAAACAACACGCCCGCGCAATTCAAAAAAGGGCTGGAGATGGCGAAGGCGTATGCCGACAAATACAACACCGTGCCGCTCATCACGATCAATTCCTGGAACGAGTGGACGGAAATGAGCTATCTTGAGCCGGACGACGTGTACGGCTATGGCTATCTTGAGGCGATCC
Organism: Clostridia bacterium; assembly: GCA_017454485.1. Lineage (GTDB taxonomy): Bacteria > Bacillota > Clostridia > Oscillospirales > Acutalibacteraceae > UBA6857. The sequence continues at coordinate 10,665 of JAFTCX010000012.1, forward strand.
GCGATGTGTTCGGTGCGACTGCGCCGTTTCAGGAGCCGGCATCCGTGTAATGGAAAGAAATCAAACAGAAAAGGGGCTGCTGCATTTAGCAAAATGCAACAGCTCCTTTGCGGTTCAGACCGGAACGCGCAATACATAGATGCGCGTCAGATTACGCAGAAGTTTTGAGAACACCTGCATGATCTCGCCGAATTTTTCAAAGAACGACGTTTTCGTTTCGCCGCCGTCCGCCGGTGTCGGGTCGGCCGTGCCGGTCACATGACCCTGTGCCGGATCCTTTTGGATCGCAACGGAATCCACACAGACCGTCTTGCCGTTCTTGACGGTGTAGGCTTTCAGATACAGCACCTTGTCGCAGATCTCGATCGCGGAATACATCGGCGTTTCGAGCGAGAGCATTTTTTCTGCACGCGGGAAGTATTCGTCGGTCTTGCTCACATCGGTGGGCTGATAAGTTTTCACGCCTGCCGTGCCGGAGATCAGATAGGTCGTGCCTTTGGGCTGCACCTGCGCTTTGTAGGTTTCGCCGTCCTTTTCAAGGTAGACGTTGTTTGTTGCAACGCGCTTGTTGTCAACAAGCGACGCAGTGCGCATATACACATGGTCGTGACCGGCAAAGACCATATCCACGCCGAGCTGCGGCATCAGCACGGAAAGCTGGTCGCGGATGGCGCACACATCCTTGTCCTTATAGTGCGAACCGTGGGAATACGGCGCTTTGTGCAGCATCACGAAATGCCAGTCGGCCTTGCTGTTTTTCACATCTGCCTTCAGCCAGTCGATCTGCGCGTCTGTCAGACCGTTGTCGTCGCCGAGCGCTTCGCTGTTGAGCACGGAGAAATGGACGTTGTTGTAATCAAAGGAGTAGTACACGCCGGAGGAAAGATCCTGCTGCGGCACATGCGGCAATACAAAATAGTTGACCGTTGCGTTTGTGCCGAAACCGCTGTGGTTGCCCGTTGCGGGCATCAGGAAGGTTTTCATCAGATACGGTGCGCCGGTGTCGAACATGGCCTGCCATTGTTTGTTGTTGTCGCCGTGGTCAACCAGATCACCGGCGTCGGCGATGAAGTCCACGTCGTAGGATGAGAACGCGCTTTTGAGCACCTTGGCCCACGATGCGCTGTATTGGCGGGCATTCTGCGACTGCTGGTCGCTCAGATGCAGGAAGGTGACGTTTTTGGAGCCGTCAGCGGTGCGGATGCAGCCGGTCGGGCTCCACCAGCCGTACTGCGCGTTGCCGACCCGGTAGTAATAGGTTGCGCCTGCTTCCAGACCGGAGAGTTTGATCGTGTGGCGCTGCATCTTGAACAGATACCAAAGTACGCCGAAGATATCGAGATCGATGCCCGGGAACTGGCGCTCCACCAGCTCGCTTTCTTTCGTGATCTTCACACCCTTGAGCTTGTTCGGCTTGCCGGTGAAGGTCGGCGTTTTGTCTGCTTTGTAAATTTCAATGTCCGTTGCCGGCAGCGAATACTTGGAGAACCAGCTCACTGTTGCCTGCTTTTTGCTGTTATCGCCCATCGTCACGCTGACCATCGTCGGCAGCCGGTAGTTCTTCTGTGTGGCTTCAACTTTTACCTTTTCCGAAGAATAGGTCACTTTATAGTCACCTTTGAACGTCGGATTGGTGTCGGATGTGAAATCGTTGAGCACAAACGCGACGAACTGACCGAGCCCCTCCAGCATTGAGGGCGTGAGGAATTTTTGGAACAAAAGCTGATCGAGCACATCATACAGATCTTTATAGGGCAGCACATCGAGTGCAAAGATGATGTTGACAAGGTTCATATAGCTGTTGTCGCCGCGTAAAAGCTTTGTGACGAGGTAGTTCAGTCCGTCGCCGGCCTGCTTCATCAAAAACTTGTTGCCGAAGAGCCTGCCCAGGCGGATCTCGAGCTTGCTGAGCAGCATATCCTCCACAATGTCGTCGAGTGCAATGTCTACGATGAAGTAGAACAGGCGGGAGAAGGTGTCGCGGTTGTCAAAGCCGTCAATGGCGTCGAGCAAAAACGCGTCGTTGGACGGGTCCTCGTTGCCGTTGAACCAGTAGACCATCGCGCTCAGGATCAAATCGCCGAGTGTGCCGGGCTTGTTCTTTGCGCCGAACTGCAGCGTTTTGAGAAACTTTGTGCAGGGCTTGTCGGAAACCTCGAACGACAGCAGCTTTTCAATGATGGGCTCCAGCGTGGAATAGAGATTTTCAGGGTTTTCCAGATAGAGCTTTGAAATTTGCGCAAACAGATCGTCTAAGAACCACAGCAGATTCTCAACCGTGAAGACCTTGTAGGCGCCGATTTTGATCCCGTCCTTGATATAGGGACGCAGGAAGTCGGCAAGTATTTGTTCCAGATCGATGTCCAGTGTTTTGAGGAAGCCGAGAATGCCGCCGGCTGCGTTGATCTCATCGATGAATGTTCCGGCGTAGGCTTTTACAAGACCGAGCGCAAACGATGTCGCGTTGGGCTTTCCGTCTTTGGAGATGCCGCCGCCGAAGCACAGGGCAAAGGATTTGTTTTTATAGGTGTGGTTGTCATAGGTCACACCGTCAAAGGTCATTTTTGCTCTGTCGTCAAAATCCACGATCTTCGTCGTCAGCTTGGTTTGACCGTTTTTGAGTGTGACAAGCTTGTTTTCACGGAAGACGTTGGGATAGCCGGTCAGCGAGTCGGTTTCAATATCATACAGCGCGTCGCCGTCGTCGTTGACAACGCCGGCAACGTCGGTGGTGTGCAGATGGCCGGTGAAGACGTAATGAATGCCTGCGGCAGCAATGCGCTCCGCAGCTTCCACATATTCATCCAGCACGAACGCGTGGGTGATGGACGCCTCCACCTCCATGTGCGCGGCGAGGGAGTGGTGGCACATCATGAACGGCACCTTGCCGTCGGCATAGGTCTTTTTTGCCCACGCTTCGATCCACTGCATGAGCTCTTCCGTGATCATGCCGTCGGTCTGTTCGTCCGTTTGCTCATCAAACGAATACTTGCAGGTGTCCACAACAATCAGACGGTAGGCGTCGCCGAGGTCGGCAACGTAGGAGAGCGCACCGGGGATCGGCTCGGTCGTCGGGCTGTAGCGTGCGCTGAGCGTTTTTGTGCCCTTGGCAAGCAGATCGTAACCGAGCTTTTTATAAACGACCGGGAATTCCTTGTAGGTGATGGCGCGTGCAGGCTCCATCTTATCGCGCTTGAACGTACAGGCCTGCAGGGTGTTGATGTCGTGGTTGCCGTTGATCACAAGGAAGTTCACGCCGTATTTTTTCTCGAACTCAAGGAAGATTTTCGCGAGCTCCTTATGCGCGGCGTATTCACTGTCCTTGGTCAGGTCGCCCGGGACAAGGACATATTGGATGCCGTTTTCCTTCGCACGTTCGCAAAGCGTGGTCAGCGCGGTGCGGATGATCGTTTCCGATTCGTTGAACATTTTTGCCACCAGGCGGCAGTACTGCATCCATGTGTCGCTGCGCGAGCCCTGCTCGCAGTCGGGGAAGATGTGCGGGTCGGAGATGGTTGCAAAGGGCAGAGACTGCACAACCTTTTGTTTGCTTGCAGCACCGACGCTCATGAGCTGCGCCGCGCCGAGCAGCAGACACAGACACAGCAAAACTGCAAGGATTCTTTTACCTGTTTTCATCTTAATATACCTCCTTTAAAAGACCGTTTCATTATAGCACAAAACCAAAATGAAAAAAAGAAACAGAGGATGAATTCGAATTTTCGGCGTTTTGCGGCAGAAGAACGCTGCTGCTTTTGACAAACTATCCAAGGGTGTTGTTGAAACTGTATAAAAACATACGCGCTGCGTCGTGCAAAATTTACAGATAAAATATGAATTTTGATAGGCAAAAAACGGAAAGTGTGCTATAATTTTCAGAAGAAAAAAACAAGTTGTTCGGAGGACTTTTATGCAAAAGGAAAATAAAATGGGCGTGATGCCGGTCGGCCGGCTGATTTTGACGATGTCACTGCCGATGATGCTCTCCATGCTGATGCAGGCGCTGTATAATGTGGTGGACAGCATCTGGGTTTCGCGCGTGGCGGAGGAAGCGCTGTCTGCCGTTTCGCTCGCGTTTCCGATGCAGAACCTGATGATCGGTGTTGCCACGGGCACCGGCGTGGGTATCAACGCGCTGATGAGCCGTGCGCTCGGCGAAAAGAATCCGGAGCGCGCCAACAAGGTTGCCGCCAACGGCATATTTCTTGCGATGCTCAGCGCGCTGGCATTTTTTGTGATCGGTCTTTGCGCAACGCCCGCGTTCTTCCGCTTTCAAAAGGCGGTGCCCGGCTCTGCGGTTTGGAACTACGGTGTGGATTATCTTTCGATCTGCTGTTGCTTGAGCTTCGGCGTGTTCGGCCAGGTGACGATGGAGCGGCTGATGCAGTCCACCGGCAAAACAACGCTGTCGATGTTCACTCAGCTCACCGGCGCGATCGTGAACATGATCCTCGACCCGCTGCTTATTCTCGGCGTCGGCCCGTTTCCGCGTCTGGAGGCCAAGGGCGCCGCGATCGCCACAGTCATCGGTCAGTTCTGCGCGTTCGGCATGGGAATCGTACTCAACCGCAAGTTCAACAAAGAGATCCATGTGCGCGTGCGCGGTTTTCGTCCGAGCGGCGAGATCATCCTCGATATCTATAAGATCGGCGTACCGTCCATTCTGATGGTCGCCATCGGCTCGGTGATGACCTATCTGCTCAACCGCATCCTGATGGGCTTTTCCGAAACCGCGGCAGCGGTGTTCGGCGTTTATTTCAAGCTGCAAAGCTTTGTGTTCATGCCCGTGTTCGGCATGAACAACGGCGTGATCCCGATCATCGCCTACAATTACGGCGCGCGCAACCGTGCGCGTATGACAAAGGCGGTGCGCGTGGCGATGCTGATGGCGGTGTCGATCATGGCGGTCGGCACGGCGCTGATGTGGCTGTTTCCGGAAACGATGCTGCGGCTGTTCGACGCATCGGATTATATGATGGGCATCGGTGTGCCGGCGCTGCGCACGATCAGCCTGAGCTTTGTTGCGGCGGGCTTTTGCATCGCAATGGGCTCAGTGTTCCAGGCGCTGGGCAAGAGCTATTTTTCGATGATCGTTTCCTTCACGCGCCAGCTTGTGGTGCTGCTGCCGGTGGCATATCTGCTTTCGCTTTCCGGCGATGTCACGCGCGTGTGGTGGGCGTTTCCGATTGCTGAGGTGGTGTCGCTGATCACATCGGCGGCGTGCTACGCGTATGTTTACAAAAAGGTGATCGTAAAGATCTGAAGCGAAACGGCGACGAAAAGCAGTGCGCAGGGAACCTGATCGTAAAAATCTGTTATACCTGACGAAAAAAACCTCGCGAATCTTCTCGCATCGAGTGCATCAGCGGGGAACTAAGTACCCACTGATTCACTCGAATATGCAAACCTTGGCGGCAAATTTTCCGTCATTTTGCACAGAAACCGCTTGCAAACCGTCAGGTTGGCTGCGCGATTTCTGTTACATCTGACGAAAAAATTCCGCGCCAATCTTCACATACCGAGTTAATCAGCGGGTACCTAACGGGCGGCCGGTGGCCGTCCCTTTTTGTTTTATATGTGCGCCTTCCTTTTTGCGCGCAG